>CAXSIE010000456.1:0-4570 GCA_964237295.1 uncultured Flavihumibacter sp.
AAGCAACTTATTCCCGATTAAATATTCCACCTAAATTTCAAAAGATCAGCGTTTATATTATCTTAATTAATTCTTGTAATAACTGCAACAACATTAACTACCTTGAACCAGGTGTTGTTGTTGTACCAGGCGTTGTTGTAGAACGTGGCTTTGTTGTTGAGCGGGGTGTTGTTGACCTTGGTGTTGTTGAACCAGGTGTTGTTGTTGAGCCGGGTACTGTTGAACCAGGCGTTGTTGTTGAGCCAGGTATTGTGGAACCAGGTGTTGTTGTGGAACCGGGTAATGTGGAACCAGGAACTGTTGTGGAACCGGGTACTGTAGAACCAGGTAATGTGGAACCAGGCGTTGTTGTGGAACCGGGTACTGTAGAACCAGGTAATGTGGAACCAGGTGTTGTTGTGGAACCGGGTACTGTAGAACCAGGTGTTGTTGTGGAACCAGGTGTTGTTGTGGAACCAGGCGTTGTTGTAGAACCAGGTGTTGTTGTAGAACCAGGTGTTACCTTGGATCCGGGTGTTGTTGTTGATCCAGGCGTCGTCTTTGAACGGGGTGTTGTTTTTGAACCCGTTGTCTGACTGTAAGAACTAATAGAAAGAAAAATTGCAGTAGTTGCTAATAGAATTTTTGCTGTTTTCATAATTTTAATTTTAATAGATAAGTATCGTTTACGATAAGCAAAAGACCTATTAAAATACTATGCCAGCAGCCTATTATGTGCCCACTTAATATGTTAAAAAAATAATAACTATCAGTTGGAGTTCCGATAACCGCTTTCAGCTTATTTATAGTAGTTTGGAATAAAACAACCCTGCTCAATCTTACCTTCGACTATAATCAGTTTATAATTATCAAATAACTTTTTGCCAGTTTATATCGGGATTTACAATATACATTCCCCGCTTTACCCTTGTAAAAGCCATTTTGCAACCGGGATTCCCCTGACGGCTGACTTCATTGCCGGCCAAAACACTGTTAATATAAGTTCTGTTTTTCCGGTATGGCGGCAGGATTTCATCGGGTATTTTGGAAGCATATAGTTCAAAATCATTCATGTCAAACGCACCTGTAATAAAGTGCTTATCATCAGGAAAGGTAACCTTTATTTTCTCAGGCTGCATATCCTGCATAATACGCATAAGTATTACTAAAAAAAAGAGCATGCTATGGCCGCCTATATGCAACTGTAGCCTGTCAAGCTCCATTACAATACCAGGTGGCTTTACCAGGTGCCAGAATTGACGAAGGGTTTGTAATGTGGCCATTTGGTTGTGCTTTAACAGGGTGTTTTTATAAAAGCCCTGTAACAGGTAATCAATAGCCAGCCATCCGTTTGGGTCAGTATGCCGGATAGAAGCATTCTGTTTAAGCAACTCCGATGCCAGTTCAGCCTGGCCGTGATGCAAAGCAAGCATCAGTCCGGTAGAACCTTCGTCTGTGGCAAATTCAATACCATACCTTTTGATAGTAACCAGCACATCCTGCCGGCGACCCAGCCGGATGTTCTTTGCAAATTCTTTCCGATGCTGCCTTACTTCTTTCATGTGCAGGACAGCTCTTTGAAACTGAAGCTTCGCCAGTTGTTCAATCCAGTCGAAGCGTTGATGATTAAGCGCATACTGGAATAACTGTTTACGCTCCTTTTTAACCTCATGCTCCTTTTTTGCCGGATCCAGCGCTAATTGAAGGATGGAGGTCAATTGTTCGGCGCTGATATATTCATATCCAAGGTATTTTGCCCGGATCTGTTCGGCCTGCTCATACTTTCCCTGCTCTTCCAGGCGGCGTGCCTCTTCCAGCCACTCTTCCCGGCTCGATTTTACTTCCTTTATGTGTATCTCTTTGCTGCTTTCCCTTATTTGCAGCAATTCCAATACAGGATGATTTATTTGTTTTTCAAACAGGTAGATGTTTTTAATGGCACGGGTAATGGCAACATAAAGTGAGTTGATATAAAATTTGTAAATTTCCGCATCCTTATCGTCTTTGTTTTGGGCGCGGTTGTATTGCAGTTCTTCCTGTTGCAAGTCTTCCAGAGAAACTCCCTTAATGATTTCCCTAAATTCAGATTCATGGTGCGAAACGAAATTCACCAGGATCACATTTTCATATTCCAGTCCTTTGGCCTCCTGGATACTGAATACCAACGGAGTTTTAAAAAATCTCCTTGCCTCCTCTTTAAACATGTTGTCTGTAACAATCACAGCGAAATGAGTGCTATCCTGTGTACGGCGATTTAACTCGTTTTTCTTTTTGTCTTCATCCGGGTAAAGCAACACTTCACCATTTTCCTGGCTGATGGTATTTACGAGGTAATTGCTTTCACGGTCAATGGAACCGAAGCGCCGGTTCTTGATCTTAAGCAAATTATTACTCAACTTTACTACCTGTTGGCTATTGCGGTAATTGGTTTGCAATATGCTTACCTGTTTACCGGCATCACCACTTTGATGGAAGTAGGTTTTTACTTTCGACCAGGAGAAGAAGTTAGGATGAACGATCTGGTTACTGTCGCCGGTTAAAATAAAATTGGATTTACCGGTAAGTGATTGCAATATGCATTTTAATTGGATGTTAGTTATATCCTGCACCTCATCCACCATAATATAATCGTACCGGGGTTTTATTTTTTCTAAGTATTCATAGCAGATTATATTGCTGTCGTACAAGTTGCTTTCTTCCAGCCACTGTATATACTTGTGGAAAAGCGGATATAGTTTTTCCCTCTCTTCCAAACTAAAAATAGACTGTTTAATTCCCAATGAAAGATACGCTTCCTTTGTAAGCCAGGCCTGTTGTGTAGGAGATCCCGTAATAACGCCCTTGAATTCTTCGTATACCCGGTAAGGTTCGTTTATTTTGAGCGCCTGTGCATGACGGGCAAACCAAGGCTCAAAAGTCCTGAAATTTATTTCGCTACCCCGGGGCTTTTCCCAACTGGCCAGGTAATCGTTTAAAGACAGGAATTCAGCTTCCTGGTGTTCGTTATCATATCCATTTGCGTAATACAGCCGGGCAGCATTTTCCACCAAAAATTTTGACAGGGATACATAAGCCACATTTCCGGGCAGACTTTTCAATTTTTCCAGCACCAGCGCCGTTTTTCCGCTGCCGGCAGCACCAATTATAATGAGCGGCGTAGGAAGAAACAGAACGGATTCCTGCATTTCATCAAAAGAAATAAATTTATTAAGCAGGTGTACTGCCGGGTTTTGCGGGTTAAGGTAGGTGAGTTCGGGTGTTTGGCCATTGAAAGCGGTAGCCGGGTCGGGCACCGGAAGAAGTTTGTCATCATCTGGTATTGCCGTTCCGCGTAAAAAGCGGCTTCGTGCATAGTTGTGATCCTTTATGATTTCCAGCAATAACAAATATTTCTGGCCCTTGAACTGCACTACAGAAAAAAGCAACCGGTCACGAATATTCAACCTTGCACGGTAATATCCCAAATCAATCATTTTTCGAACATCTGCGCTTTTGAAATCACCGTTCTGCAATTGTTGAACAGTTTTAGGAAAGGCCTTTTCAACACTTTTAAAATCCAGTTCATTATGATATAGCATCTTGTATGTCATGAAGGCAAAGTAAAAGCAATTTTTGCTTTCAGGGAGCCAATTTAAATGCTTCCTTTAAGGAATTTCCTTATGCCTTCCGTATTCCTCCTCTGGTTGTTCGTCGTTAAAAAGTCTTATCTCATAGAACGTTATTGCAGCTGTTACAGCTGACCGCTAATAGCAAATGCGTCAATGCATAAATAACGTAACACGACTATCTTATTTAGGTGCAACGGTAGGTTTGGCTGAAACAACAGAACCGGCATTACCTATAACAATTTTATTTGAAGCAAGTTTTTTCGTCCACTTGTTCCATTCGGCTTTTTCAGTTTCTAAAGTTATAGGGTTGGGTAAAGATTTGTTATCTCCTGGTTCCACAGATACGGGACTTTCTTTAATAACCACCCAATCCTGTCTGCCTGCAAACGGTACACTTTTATCACCCCTAACGTAACCTATTGTATTACCTTTTATAGTATTATTGATAAAATATTTTACAGGTACATTACTGGCGTTCCACATACAGCATCCACCCCAGAAGCGTTCCGATTGCGTACCATCCGGATAAAGGCCGCAACTGATCATTGTATTCTCATAAAAGTGAATGTCATGCCCCGCCGCCAGATTCATAGCTGCATTACAGGTACTTATTACCTGGTTTTTATATGCATTAATGAATTGCGACATTGTTTCCGGAGTATTTGACCCCGGATCTCCGTTTACAGTTATACCGCTGCCGATATAGGTTGGAGCATTTAAGGGAAAAGGATATGCTCCCTTTATATAGTTGTCATGAATTAAGTAAGGAGCACCTGATTTACCTCCGCTGTTAAACAGGTTGATATTGTCTTCGATAAATGAACTGTCCGGGATATTTACAATCTGGTTCCAGCTTATTTCGCCTGATATTTTAGCAACGGAATTAAACAATATACCCGCCCTGTTTTCACCGGCGGCAGTATTAGCTCTTCTCTTATCGGTATTGCGGATCATATTATATCTTATCACTACACTTTTAGAAC
>CAXSIE010000457.1:0-4570 GCA_964237295.1 uncultured Flavihumibacter sp.
CGATTCAACACATTGGGAAAAACCAATAATATATTTTTTGGAAACGTTCTCACTATTGCAGGCAGCAAAAAAGATAAAAATCAATATGCAGCGGCAAATGATGTATAACCTTCTTTTTTGCAAAGCGTAGTTTTTAGCAATCGTGGTAACCTTAAACACACTGCAATGTAGAATTAATATTCATCGATTCAATCTTGTTTTGGTAAGGATCAGCCAAACAGGCTTTCGCTGCTTACTTCATGAATATTGAATTCGAAAGCTTGTTAACGTTACGAATTTATAAGTACCGGGTACAAATTTGAAAGCCAGGTTTTTAGAGATCAATCTTATTTCTTAAAAATCAACTTCTTACGATCCGGCAATAATATTTCTTAAATATATTTTTTTGAAACGATATCGAAAAGACAAATAAGCGGCCTGGGCTACATTGCTCAAAATTGCTGCTATATGAATATCGCTACCTCTGATACGCCCGGTTACCTGACAGGCTTTTTATTTAGTTCAGTACTCACTTCCTGTTTGCTTTTATTCCATAAATTATCAGCATAGCACAATAGAACCTTCCGGTCAATTAGAAAATCTCTTATCATTCAATCACATTAAAATCTACATTATGCAAAAACTTGCCTATGTCCTCACCTGTCTTATGTTATCCATGACAGTTTGGGCGCAACAAAGGATTACAGGTCATGTAATGAAAAGCGCTACCAAAGAACCGCTTGCCGGAGTTTCCGTAACGTCGAAGAACGGGGCGGCAACTACCGATTCAACAGGAAAGTTTTCTATTCCTGCCTCGCCCGGAGACAACCTTACCATTTCTTATGTCGGCATGCAACCCACCACCGTTAAAGTAGTCAGCGGTACACAGGATTTATCTGTTGAATTAACGGAAAACCAATCGAATTTAGACCAGGTAGTAGTAGTGGGATACACCTCCCAGAGAAAGCAGGACTTAACCGGTGCCGTTGCCGTAGTGGACCTGGCACCGGTGAAGAATAACAGTTCGGGTAATACCATGCAGGCGCTACAGGGCAGGGTAGCCGGTTTGTACATTGAAAAGGATGGTTCCCCTAACGGGTCTAACAGCAGGATCCTGATTCGCGGCGCCAATACGTTGGGAAATAATGATCCGCTATATGTTATAGACGGTATACCCACCACGCGGCCGGAAGTATTTCAAAACATGGACCCTGCAAACATTGCATCGGTGCAGGTTTTAAAAGATGCTTCGGCAGAATCCATCTATGGTTCCCGGGCCTCTAATGGAGTTATTATCGTTACTACCAAAAACGGCGGCAATACAAACGGGAAAGTGCAGTTTCAATTCAACAACAGCACTTCACTTCAATCGGAAAAATCAATGCGATTCAAAATGCTGAGCTCGCTGGACAGGGGCAAGGCATTATGGCAGGCATCGGTTAACGACAAACAGGACCCTACAGCCGGTTACGGCGATATTTACAATTTCGACTGGAACAAAGATTTTAATAACCCGGTATTAAAAGAAGTAACGCTTAAACCTTATGTCGGCGGTGACCCCAATACACCGGTGGGTAATACCAACTGGCAGGATGTGATGTATAAAACCGGCGTGGTAACAAACAACAGCTTAACAGCTTCCGTAGGCAATAAAAATTCTTCAGTCGAAATAAACCTGGCACATTTTAAGAATACGGGGATGTTACGATTTACAGGGTACGAACGTTTGAGTGGCAGCATCAATGCTATCACCAAATCTTTTAACGATAAGGTACTATTCGGCCTTAACCTGCGTGTGGCCAACTCTAATGAAACGTTAACCGCAAGGGATATCGGGGGAGCTACCACAACATTTCTGGCGGTAACATTAGCTCCTACGATCCCTGTTTATCAGAAAGACGGCGTTACTTATGCCGGAGAATTGGGAGGTGGATATTCTGACAGGAATAATCCTTTGCATATGCAGGACCTGGCAAAATGGAATAACGCTAACCGCTTAAGCTCATTCGGCAACCTGTTTGCGGAAATCCAACCTGTTAAGAATTTGTTTTTCAGATCGAATATCGGGGCGGATAATGCCGGTTATCTGAGTAAAGTTATTTCGCCCACCTTTACCGAAGGCGCCTTAAGCCGTACCACAAACAGTTTATTGTTCGATCAGAACAAATTCTTAAGCATCACCTTCTCCAATACGTTGCGGTATAACTGGAACCTTAATTCAGACAATCATTTCAAATTCCTGTTAGGTACCGAGTATATAAAAACCGGCCTGGATTTCCAGTCAACCAGAAAGGAAGGATTTGCCATTCAAACGGAGGATTATTTTACACTGAATGCAGGTACCGGCAATACTACTGTTACCGGAGGATCAACCGGTAACAGGCTGTATTCTCAATTCGGGCGTGTGGATTATAATTATGGCGATAAATACCTGGCTGCTGTTACGGTTCGCCGTGATGGTTCTTCCCGTTTCGGAGCAGATAACCAGTACGGTATTTTTCCTGCTGCTTCCCTTGGGTGGAGGATAGATAAAGAAAGGTTCATGCAAAACAGCTTTTTTTCCGAATTGAAAGCAAGGGCTGGCATAGGACGGGTAGGGAACCAGCAAATCGGCGACCTGGCGCGTTTCGGACTTTTTGATACCAGGTACGGCACTACGCAAAATCAGCTTACTCCCGGCTTTTGGGAGCAATATATGAATGTAGGCACCGCCTATTCGTTGTCCGGTGCAAACACAGGTACGCTGCCATCAGGTTTTGTTCAAACGCAGGCTGCCAACTCAGCACTTAAATGGGAAACTACAGATGAAGTGAATGTAGGGTTAGACTTCTCTATACTAAAGAGTAAGGTTTACGGATCATTCGACTATTTTTCAAGGAAAACTTCCGGCATATTGATCACACCACCTGTTGCATCAGCACTGGGTGAGGGCCAGTCAAAAGCAGTGAACGGCGCATCAAAAAGCAATGTTGGCTGGGAATTCTCCTTAGGGTATCAAAGTGAAAAGGCGGGCGACTTTGCGTATAATGTAAAACTTAATCTTGCCCACTTCAGGGATAAAATAACGGAGCTGCCTGAAAACGTTCGTCCGGCATATGCCGGTAACCTGGTAAACACCATCATCGGACATTCTCAGTTCGACATTTTTGGCTACAAAACCAACGGCCTCTTTCAATCGCAGGCGGAAGTAGATAAGGCGCCTACACAAATTGGCGCAGGCCCGGGAAGGATCCGTTACGTGGATATTAATAATGACGGGGTAATTAACGACCTGGACAGAACCTGGATCGGCACCACGCTGCCTGCCGTGGAGTACGGGGTAAGGGTAGACCTCACCTATAAGAAATTTGATCTGTCAGTGTTTGGCTCAGGAGTAGGTGGCAGAAAAGGATACGATGTCTACACAAATTTCAACAACCTCATGAAAAGCCGGGAGAATGTAGGACCCGGTGTATTTAACGGCTGGACACCGCAAAACACCAATACATCCGTTCCGGCTTTAACACTTAAAGACAATAATAATGAAGGCCGCACTTCTGATTATTTTATCGTGAGCACTTCTTACTTCAAAATGCGCAACATGCAGCTTGGTTATGCGGTGGCACCCAAAGCTGTTTTTTCAAGAATACGCGTATTTGCCATGGCCGAAAACTTATTCTGGTTCAAAAGCAAAAGTTATCTGAGCCCTGATCCGGAAAGGATAGATCTTGATCCTGTGCCGATACCAAAAACATTTACTATAGGTGTGAACGCATCCTTCTAACGAATTAAAAATTACATCAATGAAAAAATTAATCATCACTGCTTTTATAACGTCCGGGCTGTTGATTTTTGCTTCCTGTAAAAAAGCCCTTGACTATACCCCGACAGGAGTATTATCCTCTTCAGACCTCACCTCCACTTCGGCAGCCGAAGGCCTGGTAACGGCAGCTTACGCCGCTATCGGAAACGGAGACATGATTGGCCCCATTTATAGTAACTGGGCCTATGGCAGCGTACGCTCCGATGATGCCTACAAAGGCGGTGGCGGCACAGGCGACGTGGGTGAAGTAGATGCGCTGGAACATTATAACCTTGTTACTCCAACTATGGCATCATTTGTTACCCGCACCTGGCAGAATCTTTTTAAATCTGTTTCAAGAGCCAATGTGGCGTTACGCGCTGTAAACACCTTGACCGATGCTGCATTTCCGCTGAAAAAACAGCGGGTGGCAGAACTGCGGTTCCTGAGAGCACACAGCTATTTTACCATGAAACTATTGTATAAGAACATTCCGATCTTTGATGAAAATGCCACAAGCGAGGATATTCTTAAAGTTTCCAATGACCTCAAAAATGAAGATGCCTGGAATAAAATTGCCGCCGACTTTCAATATGCAATTGACAATTTACCAACAACACAGCCGGAGCTTGCCAGAGCCAATAAATATGCTGCACAGGCTTACCTTGCAAAATTGAGGTTGTACCAGGCCTACGAACAAGACGCTACTCACAAAGTAACCGGCATCAATCCATCCAGGTTGAAAGAAGTAATTACATTAACGCAGGCTGTTATTGCATCAGGAAAATATTCTTTGAACAATGATATTGC
>CAXSIE010000458.1:0-4569 GCA_964237295.1 uncultured Flavihumibacter sp.
ACTACTGGCGGGAATGTTATCAGGAGTCCTTCCACCGCATTCGGTGTAATGATCTGCTCCATGGGGTAAGTGTCTGAGGCATCTGATGCCAGTGTCCAAAACTTTTCTATAAAAGGCCTCAATTGCAATGATGGCGTATATTCCTTGTATCTCATAAATAGTTAATTAAAAAACCGTAGTTGATCGGTTACCGGTATTATTATTTGCCAATTAAAGAAGGTACTGGCTTGCGTCTTGGCAATCAATCCTTAATCATTTTAAAGTATACCCAACCTTTCCTTCGCGGCCTATGGTTACCGTGTACAGCCCTTTGGCCCATCCTTTTGCATTGATCTCATAACGCCCGCCATTTACACTCAGTTTAGCTATTTGCCTTCCTTCCAAATCATGAACAGTGAGGACCTGGCTTCCGGCACCTCCAATCTGTACAATCAGCTTGTCCTTGACAGGATTAAGATACGCCGTTATTGATGATGCGTTGCAATTATTGATTACTGCCAGTACATCACCCAAAGTATATTTACCGTTTACATCCGTTTGCCTGATACGATAATAACCTGTTCCTGCTGCCGGAGATTCATGGGTGTAACTGTATGCCTGTGTTCCGGCACTGTTTCCTTTTGCGGCTACAGTAGCCAGATTACTGTAAGCAGTTCCATTACTACTGTATTTAACAGTGAAACCTTTGGCATTTAGTTCCGTATTCGTCTTCCACTGCAACTGCACTTTGCAGTTAACCGCCCAGGCAGTTATCGGGCCAATTACAACCGGTAGCACCACACCTGTGATATTGGTAAGATCGTAATTAAACACAGGCAACTCTGTACCGATACTTCCGGCTACAATGTAGCTGCCGCCTATTGTGTTGGCAGTAAATGCGGAAAACTTGCCAGTCCGGTTGAGCCGGATACAGCTATAGCCGTAAGAGATAGACTTGGGAACGAACAACTTACGCCGTTGGAAGGAGCCTGAAAGAAAAGTGAATCACCGGCAACCGGACGGCCCGATTCTGTTATCCTGGCCTGTAAGGGCGAAGCAAAAGGTGTATTTAAAACAGTGGTTTGAGGTGTGCTTAAGGTAGCCGTTACAGCATAATTTGTTTCTACAGCGCCAATGTCCACTTTTCTACCAACAAGCCGGGGAAGTCCACGCTGGTCAGTACTGCTTATGACGGTTGAATCGCCCGCGTTGATTACAGGGCTGTTAGATTTAGGAAGCAGTACAGGTGTTTCGCCTGAATAGTAGTCCAATAGAAATAAATTAGGCTTTATACCTATGATATTATGGGTAGTTATACCGGTAACAGTTCCACCTATCGTGTTCTAAGATAAAGGTTACGTCAAGTTATCAAAAGTCCGTAAATATCAGCACCGGTATTATGATACTTTTTCTATCCGCATAACATGCATAACAGGCTTGTTGATCTCATAAATTTTGTCTACGAGTAGTTTCATTTCGGCGTTCCACGTATCACGGATCGCGGGATTTCGCGCTTTGGTCCAATTTTCATAATTGCCCCTTACGAATCCTGTGTTGATTAAAGACCGGACCGTATCCAGCGCAGCCTGGTTATTCTTTCGCAGGAGGCCTCTTTTTTTAAGTATATCGAACTCAATGAAATTGTATTGCCGGAATCGCTTTTCAATTTCCATTCGCTCCAGGTTAAGGTCTCGTATCTGGGTTGCCTGTTGGTATTGCGGTGTGTTCATCAGTTCCGCGAGATTGATACCGTTTGAGAAATCATGGGCCGTCCAGTTACCAATAACCTGGTCATCGATCTTAAGCACATACTTTCCCTCATTCAATCCCTGAACGGCTAATACCTCCATGTTGAAATCCTTTGTGAACGGGATCAGATCCAAAGCATCTGATTGCTTTGATTTACTGTTCCATATTCTTGGAACCGTGTCTATTGGAAATGGCAATGAATTGGCGAGATAATTAAATGTAACGGCAGTAGCCTTAACTACCAGGCCGGTCACTTTACAATTGAGGGCTTTTGAAAGTCTTTTGTCTGCAGCATTAATCTCAATGTCCGCTACAACCTTGCTGGCAAGACCCTGAGCTTTTAAGAATAAGTATGCCATTACCAGGTGGCCGGCATTACCCGGATGAATCCGGTCATTCGGCGCCAGGCTGTACGCCGAATCCATGGCCTGTCCTGCAACATTTATAGCGGTCATTGGCCGAAGGATATCAATGAAGCTCCAATGGTTTTTCTTTGCGGAGGCTTCCTGGAACTCCGCTATTGTAGCCATAGCATTGCTTTTCCCGGGAAAATAATTGTTCTTATTGCTTGTGGTGGTGGCATCGTAAGGGGAAGAAGTGAGCAGTATTTTTTTAACTTCGGGATGGTTCAGTAATTTTTTTTCCGCCATAATATAATTATCATACGAGCGCTTCACCTTCGCAGTGGCAACACTGTCCCGATTGGCATTAAAATATTCAAAGTAACCTGAATCATTCATTCCAAAGGTTAACACAACCACAGTAGGCTTGTCAGGAAAAACTTCTACATCAAGACGCTCATTCATCTGCCCGACATCATTTCCGCCTATCCCTTTATTATAGATTTCTATACGACTGTTTGGGAAATGGGTCATATAATACAACCAGATATAAGCATGATAATAACCTTCATTGGTGATGCTGTTTCCGACAAACATCACCCGGTCACCCGGCTTAAACGCCTCAACATGCTGGGCAAGAACGCTACGCGAACATAACAGGCAAGTATAAAATATTAGTGTTTTAAAGCTCATAATGAAAAAAAATTTTGTAATAAGTTACGTATTGAAAAGCAGCAACTAGCATTAGAAGCTTTTTTTAAACACAGAGTTCGCAGAGGAAGGAAACTCTGTGTTTATAAAACTGTCTGGATAGTTGACAGGTAATACGCCCATTTACGTTAACATCATACCAGTTAATGTCAGGGAAATAGATAAAATTTTTTACTGATGTAATACTTTAGTCGCAGAAATCTTATTGCTGCAGGGAGTCTATTATTACATGTAAATATTCATGTCGATAAACCTGTTTTTAACACTTTTAATGCCTTAATGATATGTTTTTCCACCGTACTTACTGAGATACCCAGGTCTCCCGAAATATCTTTATAAGAAAGGTTTTCTTCCCTGCTTAATAAAAACGTTTGTCTGCATTTTTCAGGTAGCTGCTGAATCCTGTTGTATAAGCTATGTTCCAGCTCTTTTGCCTCCAGTTGTGCTGTAAAATCTTTTGTGAATCTGTAATTGAAAAAAACACTCTTTTGATAAGCTTCACGAATCATTTGCGAACGCAGTTCATTCAGTATTTTAAACTTAAGCGCTTTTGACAAGTAAGCCTTCAGGGAAACAAACAATTCTATGGAATGCCTTCTTTGATATAAACTAATAAAAATTTCCTGAACAATGTCTTCCGCTTTTTGCCTGGATTGAAGGGGCTTGTCAGCATAATCCAGCAGAAAGGCCCAATAGCGGCGATAAATTTCTTCAAAGGCCTTTCTATCGTCGTTCCTTACCAGCCTGAAAAGCTCTTCATCGGAATAATCCCGGAAATACGCTGAACGTACATTCATATGCAATCGTCATTTAAAGTTGGTTAATAGCTATTTCTAAAAAGACCAGCGAGTAATTATTACTGCCTTATTCGGCTAAGTGTAACCTTGCAAATAGAATAACTTATTTCAGTTTTATCCTGATTTTTCGTTTCAATTTTATACCTGATTTGTCTCATTTACCTGTTATCTGCATTCATTCAACCGGTTAAAAACCAGATATTAAAAGCAAAAGATGTTTTTTGTATTTTTAATTAATGTTACGCCATGTGAAAAAATGTCTGGTATTATTACTTGTAGGCTTTTTCTCTTTTAACGATCCGGCTACCGGTCAACCTTATTATTTTACACATTACCAGGTTGAGAATGGCTTGTCCAACAATGCAGTGATGTGCAGCTTACAAGATCACCAGGGGTTTATGTGGTTTGGAACGAGAGACGGATTGAACAGGTTCGACGGCTTGTCTTTTAAAATTTTTCGCAATAGTCCAGATGACCCGAAAAGCATTGGCAGCAATGCCATAAACAGCATTTATGAAGACCAAAGCATGCGATTGTGGATAGGTGCCGAAAAAGGATTATTCAGTTATGATGGCAAAACGGAAAGCTTTACTCAATTAAAAGTCGCGGGAAACACCTCCATAAGGGAAGTAAAAGTTACCGGATCAAACATATGGTATATCGCCTTGTATACCCTTTATTCCTTTAATGAAAAAACGGGCAAATTAAAAACGTACCGTTTCAACAAAGAGGTGACTTCTTATTGTTTTATAAAAGATGGCACCCTATGGATCTCTACTTCAACCGGCAGTATTGGCAGGTATGACGCCATTCATGATTGCTTTATAGAATATGATGTATTCAACAAGTCTCCCGATGCGGTTTCAAGATGGATCGAATCTATCTTTGATACCGGGACCGGAACATTGCTTGTCGGAACCTCTAACCAGGGGTTAAAATCTTTTGATATACGTAGCGCTACCTATAAAGACGTGCTCACTTTCAATACCGAT
>CAXSIE010000459.1:0-4563 GCA_964237295.1 uncultured Flavihumibacter sp.
CCGGCGTTTAGTGTACGTGTTTATGATTGTGCTACAGGTTTGGAGTTGCCCAATGTTTGCACTTTGGGCAACAATAGTACTATACCCGTTTCTGATTCTAGAAATTTATTTTTTCAATCTTTAAACAGCAGTACTTATGGAATTATTGCTTACCGTAACTGGAGCCTGGCTCAGATTAATCTTTCTCAATATGTAGGAAAAACTGTCACCATTATTTTTACAAACAAGGATTGCGGACAAGGAGGACATTGGGGTTACACTTATCTTGATAACCTTTTTACCGGACAATGTCCAGTTCCCCCACCCCCCCCAGATCCGAATACTCCGAATCCAGGTAGTATAACATTTGATACTGCTAGTTCAAGTACCTGCGGTCTTGGTAAAATATGTGCCAAATACGAATTACCAAAAGTAACAAGATCTGGTATAACTACTATCGGTAGCATTGCAATTGACTTGAACATTTATCAAAATGGAACAAAGGTAAAAACTGTGTCCAGTCCAACGTTAACCACTGGCTCATCATATTGTTTTAACGTTGATCCAACCACATTAGGGCTTGTGACCGGCTCATCAGGTTTTGATTATTCCTTAACTGGTAATTTCGCGCTTAACAGCGTTGATCTTGCAACTCTTATTGTTGGTAATCCACCTAATGGCATATACACAGGACAAAACAACGATTATACGTTTAGTTGCACTATTATTCCGCCACCACCAGGACCATGCCCTGCTCCAATGGTCATAAAAGCCGACCCATCAACCTGCATGGCTAAAATCTCCTGGATAGCACCATCCTTAATGTTCCCCGACAGCATCAGCGTTAAAAACGGCACTGGTGCTACACCTGCCAACCTGATATATAGAGGAACTTATAATGGACATGGCTATTACGAATCTACCGATAAATACCTTTGGACAGATGCACGCGATGCTGCAAGCGCTGTTGGTGGTCACCTTATAACCATATCCAGCATGGGTGAAAACAACTTTGTAGGTGCAAACATTATGGTGAATCTCAGATTCGCTTGGATCGGTTTGTATAATACAGGTACCGTTGGCAGTTTCGCCTGGGTAACCGGCGAACCGTTAAGCTTCACCAACTGGATTCCCGGCGAACCTAATAACCTTTATAACGACAACACCAATCCAACTGTATTTGAGCCTTATGTTCATATAAACGGCTTCGAAGCATTAAGCCAATGGAATGACATCGGCGACACGGTACATGCTACTTTCCTGGCCGAATTTGAAAAATCAATCTATACCTACAAACAGATCAGCGGGCCGGCAAACGGCGATTCAGTAAAACCAGGAGTTTATAATATTTGCTACGAGAAAACAAATACACTCACCGGTGCTACGGATACCTGTTGTTTTACTATAACTGTAACATGCAGCTCTGTTACTTGTCAAAGTGATACAACTATTACAGCAGATCCGATCACTTGTATGGCCAAAGTAACCTGGACATTACCTTCTTCAATGTATCCTGATTCAATTTCAGTTATAGCCGGAGTGTCAGGTAGCACAGGCATGCTAAAGTATAAAGGTATGTTTAATGGTCATGGCTACTATGAATCTACAGATAAATACTCATGGACCGATAGCCGTGACGCCGCATCAGCAGTTGGCGGACATCTCTTAGCTATCACCAGTGCGGCCGAGAACAGTTTTGTTGGTGCTAACATTATGGAAAAATCGAATTATGCATGGATTGGCTTATATAACACCGGAACTGTCGGCAGTTTCGCATGGGTAACAGGTGAACCGCTGAACTTTACCAACTGGATACCTGGAGAGCCGGATAACCTTTACAACCAATCTGGTAACAACATTATTTATGAACCTTATGTGCATATAAATGGATTTGATTCCTTAAGCAGGTGGAATGATCTCGGTTCAACTAACAATCTTCAGTTCATTGCAGAGTTCGACTCATCTGTAATAAAATACAGGCAGATCTCGGGGCCAACTTACGGCGATTCACTGAAAGCAGGCACTTACACTGTTTGTTATGAAAAAACAAATCCATTCACCCAAATCAGAGACACCTGCTGCTTTAACATCAACGTAGTGTGCAATACTACCACTACACCTATGAATGTTAATAGCTCACAGAGTGCCAGAATAAGTGAAGCGGAAGGACACTTGTTTAACGCAATTGCTTATCCTAACCCGACAAATACCAGCTTTAAGGTTAAGATAGTCAGCGATAACAACAGGGATAAGATTACCATGAAAGTTGTTGATATAACCGGAAGGATGATTGATGTAAAAAGCAGTATCACATCAGGCAGTATACTGAATTTTGGAAGCCATTATACTCCCGGAATTTACATCACAACAATAACGCAAGGATCAAAAACAATTAATATTAAACTGGTTAAAAAGTAAAGAAACATAACATGCAATTTAAAGGCGGTCTTTCAAAGGCCGCCTTTTTTGTATTTTTATTTGAAGTAGGTAACGGGATGTAGTTATGTATGCGGCTACTCCTCCAACACCACCTTACCTCTCCCTACCTTTAACCTATACCTCACCCCTACTTTCAAAGCAACATTCTCTTTCTCATGGCTCACAGGAAAACCAAAACACACCGGGTAATCATACTCCTTTACAATATCATGTATGATCTCGTAAACCGTTTTACCAAAAGGACGCTCCGTATCTTTATTATCGGTAAAACCACCTATTATCAGCCCTGCAAGCTTATCGAGTTTACCGCTTCGTTTTAGCTGATACAACATCCTGTCAACATTATAAAGATATTCGCCCACATCCTCCAGGAATAATATTTTCCCCTTTGTTTTAAAGCCGGAAGAAGTTCCAACAAGGTGCGACATCAAAGTGAGGTTGCCGCCAACCAGTTCCGCAACCGCTTTGCCCCTGTTATTAAATGCATGCGGCGGGCATTCGTACCTTGCTTTTTTACCTGACAGGGTGTTGCGCAATGATTCGATGTAAATATTGTTATGCTCATCTACGTTGAACGCCGCTGCCATAGGCGCATGAACGGAGGCAATTTTATAATTAGCATACAAATGGGCATGAAGCACGGTGATATCACTAAAGCCGATAATCCATTTCGGCTTCTTTTTAAAAGCCGAGAAATCAACTTGATCAATGATCCTTCCCAACCCATAACCTCCGCGGGCACATAGTATTGCATCCACATTCTTATCATCAAGCATTTGCTGAAAATCATCCAGGCGCTCCTTGTCTGTACCTGAAAAATAATTTGTTGAACGGCTTTCGAGCGTGCTGCCGATTGTAACGCTATAGCCCCATTCTTTCAGGGTTCTAATGCAGGTTTGCGCCTTTTCAATGGGCATAAACCCTGATGGGCATACGATACCGATAGTATCGCCTTTCTTCAGATAAGGAGGTGTCTGGATCATATCTTTTACCGTTCAAATTTCTTTTAAAGTTGTGGAAGCTTCATTCATCTCCAGCCTGTGCTTTACTCCACACTTAAATGCATAATTATTACGCTGATGGCCAACCGGAAAATCGAAGCAAACAGGATAGTTATATTCATTTACTTTTTCCAGTACAATCTCATACAATGTACGGCCGAACTCATCACCGGCATCATCAGGTTTTATCTTGAACCCTCCTACGATCAGTGCTTTCAGCTCTGCTAATTTACCAGTACGTTTTAAATTAAGGAACATACGGTCAATGCTATACAGGTATTCGCCGGTATCTTCAACAAATAGAATTTTATCTGCTGTTTTTATATCGGAGCTGGTACCGGCCAATGTTTCAATTGTTTTTAAATTGCCCCCGATCAGTTCACCCTCAGCGGTTCCCCGTCGGTTTAACATACCTGCCACGATAGTATAATTCATTTTTTCACCGGCTAATGCCTGCCTGATGGAAAGTATGGTCTCTACCTGTATGGGCTCCGCCTTGCTCCAATCATCAGGGAAGCTGTTGCACATTTTAGAATGAATGGAAGCAATGCCATAGTTCCTGTTCAGGTGGCAATGCAATACCGTTATATCACTGAAACCTATTAACCATTTAGGGTGACTTACAAAATTTGTGAAATCAAGTTTATCGATAAGTCTTACAGAACCATATCCACCTCTTGCGCACATGATAGCTTTAACAGAGCGGTCATCCAGCATTTGTTGCAAATCTGCCGTTCTTTCCAGATCGGTACCGCCAAAACTGAAATCTCTTTTACCGATGGTATCGCCGGTTCTGGTTTTAAAACCCCAGCTTTCCATTTGTAAAATTGAAGGTTGTATCTCTTCTTTCGTTATATATCCGGCAGGACTGGTAATGCCGATTGTATCTCCCGGTTTCAGGTAAGGTGGAATGATAGTAGTACGTTTCTCCGGGTATCGCTTTTCCGCCTGGATAGAAGGAATAGCCGAAGCTGCCACCAGCATAGAAGAAAGAAAATTTTTACGGTTCATCAGCAAAATATTGTAAGGTTGTAATTTAAAGTAATTGTAATAAAGCCAGTAGCTTTAAGAGCAAAAATCAATTACAAGTTAATTATAGCGGATGTATTGCTTTTAAACCGCTCCGGCAGGAATCAAATAGCTA
>CAXSIE010000460.1:0-1230 GCA_964237295.1 uncultured Flavihumibacter sp.
TACAACAAAATCTAATTTCGGCTGATCAGGGCATTGTGGTAAACGGATGTACCAAAAGATATTATTACGAGGTGAAAGGAGACATTACCGTTCAGTTAAAAGTGCTGGATGTAAGAACAGGTAAATTGATTTTCAGCAGTCCTGTTGTTAAGCCCATTGATGTAAGAACCAAAGATGAATGCCAGGTACCTAACAAGCTTGACCTCGGCGCTATTTCCCGTACTACTATTACAGACCTAAGCACAGAAATAGCAAAGCTTGTGGTACCTTATGAAATTAGCACGGTGCTGATATTTAAAGATCCGGGTTTATTTAAAAGTCCGTTTAAACAATTAAAGGAAGCTGTCGGTTACCTGCAGATCAACAATCCGGATGCCGGATTGACCATCCTGAAAAAGTATGCGGAAAGCAAGGAAATAAAAGATAAAAACAAAGACGATGCCTGGTACAACTACGGACTTGGGCTGATATATACCGGTAAATATGCAGAGGCTAAAACGGCCTTACAAATGGCTGCCAGTCTGAAATCCGCTAACCTTACGCTGGTTACTAATCTTATTACAATGATAGATGAAGAAGAGCAGGTAGCGAAGAAAATGGAGGCATTGGCATCAGCCAGGAAAGCGATGCAGGAAGCAACGCCGGAGAAAGCAGAAGAAAAATCCAGTGCTGTTGAAGTAAAAAACTCCAACAAGATTGTCACCAAACCAAAACCCAAACCTGCAGCAAAGGTCATCGCAAAAAAGAAATAATCTTAATCGTTTACCAGGAAAAATACTACGCCTTAAAATTTAAAACTTTAAAAATCTTTATCATGAAACAAATGAAATTACTTTTTTTGATTGCTACTATTGCTGCATCCCTGACTACAGAATCTGCCAATGCTAAAATCTGGCGGGTAAATAATAATGCTACCGGAACCTATGGTGAGAATATGGGAGGTACGGCCACTTATCCTGTTTTTAAACAATTAACTGCAGCTAATAGTGCTAACATTGTAATGGCAGGTGACACCATTCATTTGGAAGGATCTAATAAAACTTATGATGGTGCTACAATTCAAAAAAAACTTATTATTATAGGAACAGGATATCTTTTATCCGAAAATCAAAATACCAGTGCTAACGGATTACAATCAAAAATAATCGACATTAGCTTTACGAGTAATAGTACAACCTCTGCTGCCGGTTCTCAATTAATAAGCGTGTATGTTGGTGGCAGTACCAATGG
>CAXSIE010000460.1:1240-2233 GCA_964237295.1 uncultured Flavihumibacter sp.
TCAATACAAGCAACATTTTACTTAAACGCTGCAGGTTCGATTATCGTATTGCACTGTTAGATGATATTTCAGATATAACCATTGTTCAGAATTATTTTTCTGATACGGTAAATACTGAAAGCATCATTTCAACAACTACCAATGGTTTTCCTTCACATGTGATTATCAACAATAATATTATTGAAAGAACCCTGATCTTACCCAACAATTCCAATTATACGGTAGACGAATGTAAGAACAATGTTTTTGCAGGTCCTTCCGCCACACCTGCCATCCAGATGTATGTGGGGTATTTTCAGAATAACATTCTTGTTAATCAAAATGCTACCGTTTTGCTTAATGGAATTACAGGGCCTTCTTCCAACCCTAACATATCTTACAATATCAGCGCTTTGGCATCCAGGCAGTTTGGAACTGCTAATAATAACACAGAAGCAAATATGGCAACCGTATTTACAAATCTGCCCTCTAATACTGATGCGGGCTACCAGCTTAGGGCAAATTCGCCTGCAAGCGGCAACGGCTCCGATGGCACTGACCGTGGCGCTTTCGGAGGACTCTCCCCAGCCAATCATTACACCCTTTCAGGACTGGCACCCATACCTGTTATTTATGAAATCAAAACTTCTGGTGTTGCAGGTCCGGCAGGTTTACCGGTAACAATTAAGGCAAGAACCATTAAATAGCCTCCTATGAAAAAATTTCTTATCCTGATTATAGTACTAAGCGGAACACTTGCTTCTGTTGGGCAGAATATAGTTCAGGTGGAGTACTTTTTAGATACCGATGCCGGTGTTGGAAAAAACACCCTTGTGAACGTAACATCTTTGCCTGACGACAATCTTCCTTTAACGGTAGATATTTCGGGTTTAGCCGCCGGTTATCACCAGCTATACATGCGTACGAAGGACAACAACGGCTTATGGAGTTTGACGACAAGGAAATTTATTGAGGTGGTGCCTCAGCAAATGCAGAGTGTTATGGTGAGCGGCG
>CAXSIE010000460.1:2243-4553 GCA_964237295.1 uncultured Flavihumibacter sp.
GGAAGCGCAATGCAAATTATCGTGTCTCCGCAAGATTCAGTCGTGATGCAAAACTTTACTGCAACTGTTGCCGGCCTGTTACCCGGCTTGCACAAATTATATGTAAGGTTCAAGGATTCTTATGGCAAGTGGAGCCAGGCATCAAGAAGCACAGTTGAAATAATACCTGTTGAAACTCAAAATAACTTTGTTAAAGGAGAGTATTATTTTGATAATGATCCTGAATTTGGTAAAGGTACTGCTATGGCTGTTTCCTCCCAGGATTCGGTCCTGATGCAAAACTTTGCTTTATCCACCGCCGGCCTCAGCGCAGGTCCTCACATGCTGTACCAAAGGTTTACAGATTCTTATGGCAAATGGAGCCAGACCATTAGGCATTCTGTGGAGGTAATCAACAATCCTGATTCGGGTAAGATCACATCACTTGAATACTTCTACAGAACTGACACAGGTTTTGGCAAGGTCAACCCTGTCCAGGTTCCGGTAGCGTTCCAGGATGGAACGTTCACGTTCAATATTCCGGCGAACAAAATACCTCCCGGCCTCGATACTTTATTTATAAGAGCAAGAGACAGCTCTAATAACAACTGGTCACTAACGACATTGAAAGTAGATACAATCAAAGTGGATCCAGTCATAATACTACCCTTAACCCTGGTAAATTTTACGGCTGAAAAACTGAATGGTTCAGTGCAGCTTCAATGGCAAACGGAAAACGAATTCAATACAGCCTTCTTTACTATTCAAAGAAGTACAGACGGTATCAGCTATGTAAACCTTGGTAAGGTGAATGCAAAAGGCAACAGTATTGCTAAAAGCAGTTATAATTATGTTGATAATATCTCTACTTTGGCTGTTGACAAACTATATTACCGGTTGCTACAGGCAGATATCGACGGTAAAACAACCTACAGCAAAGTGGTTACCATAAATACAGACAGGCAAACCGGATTCAGCATTTTCCCTAATCCTGCAAGTGATTATATTACTATCATTCCCGGAAGTAAGACATCACTGGAGCATGCAACTTTACTGATAACAGACGTTGCAGGGCAGGTTATGATCAAACAAAAAATTACAAATACGGGAAGCCAGAAAATACCATTATCATCATTTGCCAAAGGACTTTATACCATAAGCATCATTACACCGGAAAATGTACAGGCTGAGAAATTGATTGTTAAATAAGCAGTCATGCATACAACTATCTAATAATTTGAACGCTCGATCTTGTAAGTTTTTTTCAACCTTAAAATAGAAAGCCGGATAAGAATCGGTTACACAAAGGGATCCCTGTGTAACCGATTCTTCCTGTTCGGCCTTTACTCCATAATTCAAAAAACACTTACAAACTTAACAACGGTATTGACTATTTAATTGGTACTCCCTATCTTACCAATAAACATCTTTTATGAAAAAATTTACTACATCGTTTATTGGATTACTGTTCCTGGCTATAGCCTGTAATAAACAAGAGGCTGCATTACCCGAAGAAGACCAACAGGAAAATTTGCCCGTTATTACAAAACGCAGTTGCGCTTCTTATGAAGTGCTTCAGGCGCAATTAGCGGCTGATCCGTGTTTGGCAGCAAGGATCGGACAAATTGAAGCGTATACAGACAAAGTTTTGAAAAACCCCAGCGCTTACCGTTTGGTAGGAGGTGTTATTGAAATACCGGTTGTGGTTCACGTTGTGTATCGCATTACTGCCGAGAACATTACTGACGGACAAATAAATTCTCAAATTGAAGTTTTGAATGAAGATTATAAAAATACAAACGCCGATAAAAGTAAACTTCCGGCAGGAAGCTTTCAAACAGTTGCTTCATCCGGATTGAATATTCGCTTTGTACTGGCACAAACAATTCGCAAATACAGTAAAACGAAAAGCTGGTCAACTAACGATGCCGTAAAAAGCACCCAGAATAATGGAGACGATGCCGTGGACCCTTCAAAAAATTTGAATATCTGGGTTTGCAACCTTTCTAACGGCATATTGGGCTATGCGCAATTTCCTGGTGGCAGTGCCGCTACGGACGGTGTGGTAATACTTTATTCGGCCTTTGGAAGCAAGGCCAAATATGCTTCCGGCACTTACACGGCCTCTTATGATCTTGGACGGACAGCCACCCACGAAGTAGGGCATTGGATGAACTTAAGACATATATGGGGCGATGACAACGGCGCCTGTTCAGGCAGCGACCTTGTTACCGATACGCGTAACCAGGGCAGTGAAAATTACGGCAAACCAACTTATCCGCATATAAGCTGTAGCAATGCCCCAAAAGGAGATATGTTCATGAATTATAT
>CAXSIE010000461.1:0-4549 GCA_964237295.1 uncultured Flavihumibacter sp.
TTCTTCAGCCATTCAAAATAGGATACGGTTACCCCTCCGGCATTCAGGTACATATCCGGCACAACCAAAATATTGCGCCTGATAAATTCTTCATCAGCTTCAGGAGTTAATGGGCCGTTGGCAGCTTCACCGATGATCTTTGCCTTAATCCTGGGGGCGTTGGCAGCGTTTATCACATTTTCAAGCGCCGCCGGAATCAAAATATCGCAGTCCATTTCCAGGGCGTCATCTGTTGAATCAAAATTTTGAGCACCGGGAAAATTTAATATCGAGCCACTTAGTTTCCGGTGATTGAAAACGGCGTCCACATCAAACCCTTCATTGTTCCAGATGGCGCCCTCATATTCAGCCAGCCCGATAATTTTAGCGCCGGCCTGTTGAAAAAAGACGGCTGTATGATAGCCAACATTGCCTAATCCCTGCACTACTACACGCTTGCCTTCCACACCTGTTTCAAGTCCCAGCCTGCTCATAACATCATTCATGTTACAAACTTCCCTTAAACCATAAAAAACACCCAGTCCTGTGGCTTCCCTCCGACCGCGAACGCCGCCCTGGGATACAGGTTTTCCTGTAACACAACCCATGTTGTCTATTTCACCTGGCCGCATACTCATGTAGGTATCAAGAATCCACGACATTTCCCGCTCGCCGGTTCCATAATCCGGAGCAGGCACATCTATTCCCGGACCGATAAAATTCTTTTTAATTAATTCCGCCGTATAGCGACGGGTTATTTTCTCCAGTTCGTAAGTGGTATATTTTTTTGGATCAATGGTAATGCCGCCCTTGGCACCGCCAAAAGGTACATTTACGATGGCGCACTTATAAGTCATCAGTGCTGCAAGGGCCATCACTTCGTCGAGGTTAACGGAGGTGGCGAAACGGATTCCTCCCTTGCAGGGTGTTTTATGATGAGAATGCTGAACCCGGTAAGCTTTAATCACTTCAATCTTATCACCGATCTTAACCGGGAAGTGCATCCGGTAAACGGAATTACATTGTTTTATCTGTTCCAGAATCCCTGCGTCCCAGCTGGTGAATACCGCTGCTTTGTCAAAACTTTTTTCAACAGCCGCAAAAAAACTGTAATCCTGTTGACCTGCCATTTACTATTTTTTATAGGTTTAGCCTGAGCTGTCAGCAATCCGCTTTCAGCCTTAAGCCGCAATTCGTTGTTCTTTATCTTAAATACTAATAATGAGCGCCTTTACTTTTTCCTGCCTGCTCCTGATTCTTTTTCCATCCTGCTGATCTTTTTATCAAGATTAGCCAGATATAGGAACAATCCCAGTAAAATAGTCACTACAACCGCTACTACCACGTAAATTTTTCCATTGGAGCGCATTCCTACTGCCATTCCGGGTTTATCACCTGACCCTTCAGGATTTTGTGCAAAACATACTGCGCTTAATAACAACAAATACATGCAAAAAAGTGTGTAGTAAATTTTTTTCATTAAACAGCTAGTTTCTTTTCTTCCAAAATTTTATATCGTGTGCGCAAAGTAGCGATCCATAAACTAAGCAATACCCATCCTAACATTGCCGGCAGAAAAACCTTCGTCATGGTAGGGTCAAGGTCCTTACCGCCTAAACCGGGATTGCCTTCTACGCCTTTTCCTCCGGGATGTAACGATTCGGTTAGCCGGGGTAAAATGAGTACCATGGGAATGTATAAGCAGTAAGCGAAAATATTGTATACAGCGCCAATACGGCTTCTCTTGTCAATATCTGTCATGGAGTTCCTCAGTACAAAGTAAGCGAGGTAGATTAAAAGCGCTATGGCAACGCCCAACTGTTTTGGGTCATTGCTCCAGGGCGCCCCCCAGGTGTAATTCGCCCAAACGGCGCCGGTAATTAGTCCGAGTGCACCGAAAACCGTTCCTGTTCTGGCAAATTCAACAGCGAACAGGTCGTTTTTAATATCGTTATTTCTAAGGTAAAGAACGGAATAAACCATGGAGATAGAGATCAGCACTAGCTGGCAAGACCACATAGGCACATGAAAATACAGGTTTCGTGCGGTTTCATACAGGTTTCCGATCTGGGGCACCCTGGTCAGGAAGCCTGCTATAAATACATAGATCAATATAAGGGCACCTGTTATTTTCCACCAAGATTGGCGCAGCATAAATAGAGTTCAAAATTTTAAAAATGCAAAAATAGGGGAAAGCGACAAGAATAATGTCTGAATTGGATTCGCCGGATTTATGGAGGGGATGTCTGAATGGAGATTCGTCAGATTTTTAAATGATAGGACTGATCAGGAATCGTTTCCATGCTCTTTCATCAGGAAAGTGCCCGGTAATCCGCTAATCCCAGATCTGACGCATTTACATTCAGACAAAAACCAGACAAACTATGAAACTGTTAATCTTTCCATAGAAACGGAAATAAAATAATAGCAAGGGCGATGATAAGTGCATCAAGAGCGGCCAGCAACAGAACGATCTGATAATAACCGCCCTGTAAAACATCACTGAAAGCGGTGTTAGACAGTCGCATCAGTAATAATAATTGCGGGATGATCAACGGGAAACCTAAAATAGCCATCAGTGCGGCACTTTGCTGAGCACGGGCAGCGATGGCGGAAAGAAAGGTAAAAACGAGGCTCAGGCCAAATCCGCCAAACCCGGCAATAGCAAAAAATTTGAGTGAATGTTCCAGCGGATTGCCCAGCAATAACTGAAATAATATCAGGCTTAGCAGGCTCATTAAAACCATCAGCAATACGTTAAAGGCCAGCTTCGAAATAATGAAATCACGGGCGCCGGCAATAGAATAAAAGTAAAGCATGCGTCCCCTCCCTTCCTGTAAAAAGCTTTTGGCAACAGCATTTACGCAAATAAATAGCTGGATCATCCAGAACAAGCCGTTCCAAACCAGCGCTTCAGGCTGGCCCATAGCCAGGTATAACACGAAGATGGTAGAGGCCACATATAATAGAATACCATAGAAAGTATACTGCTGACGGATCTCAAGCAACAGGTCTTTTTTGAAAAGGGCGATGATTTTAGTCATTAAATAAAAGTGAAGTTTATTATGTTAATACTGTACCGCATTTGCCGTCAGCTATCAGGAGGAAACTTGCTATCGTTGATCTTCTGATAGCTGGCTGCCTCCTTAGGTTAAAAAGTAACAGTGCCTGCACCTGGGTTCATAAATATTCATTTCTCCTAAAACTACCTGTTTATCCTGTTCAGATTTCCGATAGGAGTAATTGGCAATGTTTCCGCATTTTACACAAATGGCATGCAGCTTGGTGATGTAATCTGCTTTGGCCAAAAGAAAGGGCATCTGGCCAAAGGGTTTAGTTGCATAATCCATATCAAGACCGGCCACTATAACGCGGGTTCCGCGTAAAGCTAACTGATCGCATACTTCCGGTAAAAGATCGTCGAAGAACTGAGCTTCATCTATACCGATAACATCTACGCCGCTTGCCAGCAGCAGGATGGTTTGAGAATTATCTATCGGAGTTGACTGGATCGAATTTTCATCATGGGAAACAATGTTTTCTACATGAAAACGTACATCTATTGCCGGCTTAAAAATCTCCACTTTAAGGTTGGCGATTTTAGCCCGCTTCAGCCTCCGGATCAATTCTTCTGTTTTACCGGAAAACATTGAACCGCAGATCACCTCTATCCAGCCTCTTCGCTCACCATATAAGCTTGGTTCTATAAACATGTAATGCTGAGAATTATTTAGTTATATTTATTGTTTATAACTTTACGAATATTCCGTTTCATTTCAAATGTACCATAACAAATGGAAAGAATAAAAGCCCTGATCAATAAATTGCACGAGCAATCTGAACAAAACGCAGACCCTTCTGTGTTAATGGTAACCGTACAACTGTTACAGGCTGAACTTGCCCAGTCATTCGCATCTGTTCCCAGACAAATGAGCACTTCAAAGGTAGCGGTAATGATGCCGTCCTCTAACAAGGTTTCACTGGCTCTTAAAGAAGCAATGCCTGAAACAATCAGTCAACCGCAGTATCCGCAATTTGCGGAGCAGTTAAAAGTTACTGAATCCCTGAAAAAAATGCCTGAAAGGGAAGTTTACGCTGTAGAAAACAAATCAGCGGAAGCTAAAAAAGAAGACCATTCGGGCTGGCTATTCGATCCCGGAGAAGAAATTCCAACACTGGCCCATCAAAGGGAATTCAGGGAAAGGAATGATGTGTTTGGTGCTACTGTTTCTTCTTTAAACGACAGGCTGAAGACGGAAAAAAAGGAGCTTGCAACTGTTTTAACCGATGGCCCCGTTCGCGACCTTAAAAAAGCCATCGGCATTAATGACAGGTTTGTTTTTTTAAGCGAGTTATTCCGGGGAGATGAAGCTATGTACGAACGCAGCTTAAAAACCATTAATAATTTCAGGATATATCCTGAAGCAGAATACTGGATAGAAAGGGAACTTAAAGTGAAGTTGGGCTGGGATGAAAGAAAAGAAGCGGTGAAGCACTTCAGGCAACTGGTTAAGAGGCGGTTTCTATAAAATAGAATTAGTCATCACATCAGTTATAATAAACATCACAC
>CAXSIE010000462.1:0-4517 GCA_964237295.1 uncultured Flavihumibacter sp.
CATTGGCAGCTTCGCTTTCCTGGTGGTGTTTTTTTCCGCATTGGCGGTTGCCGTGTTAACCAACTATTTAATTCCGGGCTTTACGCTTGCTCTGGGATTTTTGCTGGGAGGTATCGTTTCTCCGCCAGATGCAGTCAGTACGGGTGCCATCATGAAATTTGTAAAAATTTCCAAAACCACCTCTGCCATTTTGGAAGGGGAAAGCCTGCTGAATGATGCATCGTCACTCATTATTTTCAGGTTTGCATTAGTTGCTGTGGGTACAGGACAGTTTATTTTTCAGGAGGCATTGATAAGTTTCTCATGGTTGGTAATTGGCGGTATTGGCATTGGGCTGATTTTCGGATGGATATTCATGCAGGCGCATAAGCGATTGCCTACCGATGCTTCTTCAGACATTGCATTTACATTGATTGAACCTTATTTTCTTTATTGGATCGCCGAAGTATTAAACAGTTCGGGCATCTTAGCCGTAGTTTCGGGAGGCTTGTATTTAGCAAACAGGCGACTTGTGTTTTTATCAAGTGCCAGCCGCATCATGGCATTCAGTTTTTGGGAGGCTTTTATCTTTATTCTTAATGGAATGGTATTTATGCTTATTGGTCTGGAATTGCCGGAAGTAGTGGCAGGGCTTCATGCGGATGGCATACCACTGGGCAGAGCCATTAACTACGGTATTCTGGTAACTGTTATTTTGATAGCGGCAAGAATTATCAGCTCCTATGTTGCACTGATGGCAACAATCATTTTCAGACCCAGCGTACTTCCCAGCAGGCAAAACCCGCGTAGAATGTGGTTACTGCCACTTTTATTAGGCTGGACGGGAATGCGTGGGGTTGTATCACTGGCTGCCGCTTTAGCTATTCCGATAAAGCACAATGGTGAACCATTTCCTCACAGAAGCCTGGTTCTGTTTATTACATTTCTGGTCATCCTGCTTACATTGCTGATCCAGGGACTTACGCTTCCATATTTTATAAAACGGTCTAAACTTTTTAACAATTTCGATGAATTACCTGAGGAAGACACAAAATTGAAAATAAGAAATGAGCTGGCTATTTTTACAGTAAAATTGTTAAAAGAAAAACAGCAGAAAGGTTTGTTTAAAGATGCTCATTTGCTACGTATAATGGATCAGTGGGAAAATAAAATTAACCAGCCGGAAAATTTCAAGATGAGTGTAACGGCAAAACAGCATTACCTTGAGGTGTTGGAAGATCAACGGAAATTTTTAGCGGGGTTGAATAAAGATCCTGAACTGGATGAAAATTGTATTCGCTTGCAAATTTTCCAGATTGACCTGGAAGAAGAGCGCATTAAACTGCTTTGATACTGATATGTAATATATATATTCTTAAGCTAATCCAATTTTGCCTTCTTATTTTATTATGGGCGTCAAAATAAGGTTATTTAAATCGCAGTAAAAAAGAACGTTGAGATCTGCAACCTAAGGTTTATAGAGTCCTGTTCTGAAAATTGAATAATGAGCGACAATGACACAAAACGACTTTCACGACTGACTGCAATTTTAACCCAATTGCAAACGAAACGGCTTTTGACAGCATCGGAATTGTCAAACAAATTTTCAGTCAGCGTCAGAACGATTTACCGTGACATTAGAGCTTTAGAACAAGCAGGTGTTCCGATTTTGACAGAAGACGGGAAAGGTTATACCTTAATGGAAGGTTACAAAGTTCCTCCCGTGATGTTTACAGAAAGTCAGGCTAACGCTTTAATTCTTGCAGAACAATTGGTATTAAAAAATAAGGACGCTTCTTTTGTCAAGGATTATTCAGAAGCTATTGATAAAATCAAAGCTGTATTAGGCCATAATGTAAAAGACAAAGCTAACCTGCTTGCCGAACGAACCCGATTCACACAAAACATTGACAGGCAAAGAAACAGCAATAATTTATCTGCTCTACAATCTGCACTCACCAATTTTTATCTTACCAAAATCGAATATACCAATGAGCCTAACAAGACCACTAACAGATTGGTTGAGCCCTTTGCATTATTAAGTACGGAAGAGAATTGGTTATTGGTTGCTTGGTGCCGTTTACGTAATGATTTTCGGTTTTTTCGACTTGACAGGATTAAAAAACTGCATGTTCTTACCGAAAAATTTATCCCTCACAAAATGAACTTACAAGAATATTTTGACCGTTATCTTTAATTACTTTTTTACCCCTGACATAAGGCTGTCATCAGGCCGATTTAGATTTGCAGCATACATTTTAAAACAATAAAATTATGATTAGTCAATTAGCAAATTTAAACTGGATTAGCATTGCACTTGCGTTTTTTGCGTACTTTTTACTCGGAGCTTTATGGTTCACCCTGTTATTCAGTAAGCAGTATAAAATTTCATTGGGTCGTGAAAACGAAACTTTACAAAACAGACCTATTTTCATAGTAGGACCTGCACTCTGCACTTTTGTGATTACAATTGCGAATGCGATTTTGATTTATGCGCTGCATATTCAGTCTTTTCGCGGCGCAATAGAGTTTTCTCTGATTGTTGGTGTCGGATATTTGTTTGCCAATACGGTCAATATTGCAATCAACCCAAATATTCCCCGGCCAATCCTCTATGGAATTATTAGTGGGTCATATCATTTACTGGGTATTCTGATTGTAAGTATTATTTTAGTTGCCTGGAGATAGTGTTAACGAAGCACTTTTCTTTGGCTGGATAGATAGCACAAAAAATTAGGAGTGTTTCTATAAACACAGAGCATTTCTCCTCTGTGTTTATAGAAACATCGGGTTTTAGCTGCTAAAAACCATACTAACTAAAACAAAAATACATGGAACAAGAAACTCAAAATTCAAGGGTTATTAAAGCAACACCAAAAAAAATTTATGAGGCGTTAACTAACCCGAAAGCAATTGAAATCTGGCAGGTACCCGGAGATATGGTTGGCAAAGTTTATAGCTTTGACCTGCAACAAGGCGGAGGTTATAACATGTCTGTGTTTTATCTGGAAACCGAAAAGAAAATGAAAGGTAAGACTTCGGAAAAGGAAGATAAATTTACTGCAACGTTCGTTGAACTTACACCGCCTGAAAAAATTGTTGAGGCGATAAACTTTGACAGCCCCGACCCGGATTTTACTGAACAAATGATTATGGAAGTTACCATTGAACCTGTTGACAACGGTACTAAAGTTACCTTCTTATTCAGAAATATTCCTAAAGGTATCAAACCGGAAGATAACGAAGCTGGGACGCTCTCCTCTTTGGAGAAATTAGCGCAGTATGTTGAGTAAATATTTGTATGCACGTCCGACAAAATTAATCTGATAGGAAGTGCTGCAGATAGATGTTTTATGAAGAACAACTTTATTACTCCATAACTTGCAAGTGGATTCCTTGTCATGTTAAGTTAACTTGACACTACATCATTGTTCTTTGTAGTTTACAACATTGAAAAACAGGCTCACTCATTCCTCAATGATTGTATCGGGTTACCCACAGCGGCTTTAATGGCTTGCCAGGCGATGGTTGCAAATGCGATTGCCAGAGCGATCGTTCCTGCTTCAATGAATACTATCGGTCCAATGGTGATCCGGTAAGCAAAACCCCGCAACCAGATATTCATCGCCCACCAGCAAAGCGGTATGGCAATGACAATGGCGACGAGTATGAGTTTGATAAAATCCTGCGACAAGAGTACTGCAATACCGCTTACTGACGAACCCAGTACCTTACGGATGCCTATTTCTTTTACGCGCTGTTGCGCCATGAAGGTCGACAATCCAAAAAGGCCGAGACAGGCAATGCAGATAGCCAGGCACGAAAAGAATGTGAACAATTGTCCGAAATGCTGATCGGCTTCATATTGCGAGCTGAATGATTCATCGAGAAATTGATATAGAAAAGGGCGTTGCGGTACCATCCGGTTCCAGGTTTTTCTTAAGTGCGCAAGTGTGGCCGGTATATTGTCGCCCTGGATGGAAACGGAGATCCGGTTGAGACTGGATGGATAGCTATATCTCAAAGTCAGCGGTTCCACAGCCTGGTGAAGTGAACGGAAATTAAAATCTTTTACAACGCCTATAATGGTTCCTGTTCTTCCCCATTGGGCAAACTTTTTGCCCACGGCATCTGCCGGATGTGCGTAGCCATACAGCCTTGCCGCCGCCTCATTGATGACCATGGATTGTGCACTGTCTGTGAGGTAGGAGCGGGAATACGTTCTGCCTGCAATAACCGGGATATGATAAGTGGGAATGAAATCAAAATCAATTTCATATATGAAAGGAGTCTGGTTGCTCATTTGCCCTTCGGGCGTCTGTATCTGGGTACCTGCATTGGGAAGGAACTCACCGGGTACCGCGCGGGAAGCAGCAACCGAAACCACTCCTGTTTGATCGGCAATCGCCTTTTTAACAGCTTCAATATTTTGCTGAACTTTATCATCGCCTTCAAAATTGCCTAAAAATCTGCCTTTATCATCTGCATTTAATCTGCCAAAAGTCTCATCAAACCAGAGTTTCCTGCCTTCCAATGTT
>CAXSIE010000463.1:0-4502 GCA_964237295.1 uncultured Flavihumibacter sp.
TTCCAGTTTATATATTCATTCCCTTTTCTTTCTTCCACCATGGTGATACAATCTTCTACCGGACAGATTAATTTGCAAAGGTTGCATCCAACGCATTCCTCTTCTTTTATAGTATAGGTATTATAGGGTTTCCCCCACTGCAGGTTAATGGACTGATGAGAAGTATCTTCGCAGGCGATATAACAAAGGCCGCAATGAATGCATTTGTCCTGGTTAATTTTCGCCACGATATGGTAATTAATATCAAGGTCTTCCCAATGTGTGAGTGTTGGAACAGATAGCCCTGAAAAATCATTGATGCTTAAAAATCCCTTTTCATTCATCCAGTTATTCAGGCCTTCGCAAAGGTCTTCAATGATCCTGAAACCAAATTTCATAGCGGCGGTACATACCTGTACGGTTGTTGCACCTAATAAAATAAATTCAACTGCATCTTTCCAACTGCTTATTCCTCCAATTCCTGATACAGGAACTTTACTTGTTATCTTGTCCTGGCTGATAGTAGCGAGCATTTTTAAAGCGATAGGCTTTACCGCCGGTCCGCAATAACCACCGAAAACCGATTTGCCGGCGACATACGGATTAGGAACAAATGTATCAAGATCAATCCCCGTAACTGATTGAATCGTATTGATAAGAGAAAGCGCATTGGTACCGGCTTCCACCACTGCACGTCCTGTAGGAACAACAGAATGTACATTGGGCGTGAGTTTGGTAATTACAGGTATCGTTGCCGCTTCCATAACCCATTGCACTACCATTCTGGCAATTTCAGGGTCCTGGCCAACCGTGGCGCCCATCCCTCTTTCTGTCATACCATGAGGACAGCCAAAATTGAGTTCCAATCCGTGTGCACCTGTATCTTCCACCTGTTTTATAAGCTCGTGCCAGCTTTCCCTGTTATTGTCTGCCATCAGTGAAACAATCATGGCACGGTCAGGAAATTCCTTAACCACTTCCTTTATCTCCCGAAGGTTAATAGCTAAAGGCCTGTCTGAAATGAGCTCAATGTTGTTGAAACCCATCATGCGGCTGCCGTTCAAATCAACGGAAGAATACCGCGAGGAAACATTCTTGACCTGTGTACCCAGGGTTTTCCATACAACACCACCCCACCCTGCTTCCAATGCCCGCAGCACATTATATTTTTTATCCGTAGGCGGAGCGCTGGCCAGCCAAAAAGGATTCGGCGACCGGATGCCTAAAAAATTTGTTGATATGTCAGCCATGGTAATGTTTAATGATTAATGTTCAATGATAAATGATTAACGGATAGAGGTTGATATTTAATTGTTGCTTGAATAATAAACATGTTTATGCAGTTAACAATTATCCATTAATCATTACCCACTAGCCATTTTAAGATTCCCGCCGCTCCTTCTTTTCCTGCCTGAACTGCATCAACAACTTCTTTTCCGCCATTTACACAATCACCTCCGGAAAATATTCCGGGAATGTTTGTTGATCCATCAGCATTTATTACAATTTTTCCCGATGCATTGGCTAGCTGGCTATCATCAACAAGACTTTTATAAGGAACCTGGCCCGTTGCTTTGATAACCATATCTACATCCAGCACCAGCGTTTTACCGGTTTCAACGGGAGAACGGCGGCCACTTGCATCTGGTTCGCCCAGGTTCATAACAGTGCAGACCAAACGATTCACTTTACCATCTATACCAATGATCTCTAAAGGCGCAGCCAGCCATATAATGTTACAGCCATCCATCTTGGCAATGTTCAGTTCTGCATTGGTACAGGGCATTTCGTTCTGAGTGCGCCTGTAAACAATGGTTACTTCCCCGGCCCCTAAACGCCTGGCCTGCGTGGCTGCATCAATGGCAGTCATGCCCATGCCTATCACCGCTACTTTATCACCCACTTTAACCTGATTGTACGCAGTATCCCTGATATCATAGATAAAATGCAGTGCATCCACCACTCCTTCCAGTTCTTCACCGGCAATGTACAGCGGCCTGGCTAGTCCGACACCGATTGCAAAATACAGGGCATCATATTCTTTCTGCAGGCCTGCCAGGAAAATGTTCTTTCCAAATTCTTTATTATACCTGATATGAATACCACCGGCGGAGGTAATGAATTCCACTTCATCTTCACAGAATTTCGGTGTGACTTTATAGGCAGCTATTCCATAGGTCATCAGTCCCCCGCCTCTTTCTTCTTTTTCAAAAATTGTTACGTCTATACCTTCCATGGAAAGGGCATGAGCGCAGGCTAGACCGGCAGGACCAGCACCAATAATAGCCACCTTTTTCCCATTGGAGGGCTTTCTGTGAAACAAGCGCCATTTTTCCGAAATTGCTTTCTCGGTAGCATAACGTTGAAGCTTTGCAATAGCAATCGGCTTTTCTTCCATAAGGTTATACACACAGGCGCCTTCGCATAACTTTTCAACAGGACAAACTTTAGAACAACCCCCGCCCATAATATTAGCCGAAAAGATGGTATGTGCCGAACCCTTTAAATTTTCACTGGCTATCTGTTTAATAAATTTGGGAACATCAATGCTGGTAGGACATAATTTGGTGCAAGGCGCATCGTAACAAAAAATGCAACGGTTGGCTTCTACTAATGCAGCATCATGTGTTTCAAATGGCGGATGAATATCACTGAAGTTGGACTTGTATTCCTCCTGTGTTAATCTTTTATTTCTAATTGCCATGTATGCGATTACTTATTATCTGGTTTGAACCTTAATATTCCTTGTTCGCTTAAGTTTCAAATTTTACCTTAATATTTCACACTATTCGCAGGAAAATTAATTAATTATGGTTGCACCAAAGCTCCATAGGTTTCCGGCCTGCGATCCCGGTAAAACTGCCATACGCTCCGTACCTTGTCTATCATTTCCAAATCGAATTCCGCCACCAGCAATTCATCATTGTCTTCCGAAGCAATAGAAAAAATTTCACCCCGAGGGTTTACAAAATAAGAAGAACCATAAAATTTTCCCAGGTTCCAGGGCTTTTCTATTCCCACGCGGTTAATGCATCCCATAAAATATCCGTTGGCCGCGGCATGTGCCGGCTGTTCCAGTTTCCAAAGATACTGCGAGAGGCCTGCTACGGTGGCGGAAGGATTGTACACGATCTCCGCTCCATTTAAACCCAAACACCTGGCACCGTCAGGAAAGTGACGGTCATAACAAATATACACACCTACTTTTGCATACCTGGTTTGAAACACCGGGTAACCCAGGTTACCAGGCTTAAAGAAAAACTTTTCCCAAAAACCGGAAGTGTGGGGTATATGGTTCTTACGATATTTTCCCAGGTAACTTCCATCCGCGTCTATTACCGCAGCAGTGTTGTATAAAACGCCGGCCTGCTCTTTTTCGTACACCGGTACTATCATCACCATATTGTATTTGCGTGCATACTCCGCCATGCGCTCCGTTGTAGGACCGGGAACCGTTTCAGCAGACTCGTACCAGGCGCCATCCTGGCCCGGACAAAAATAAGGTGTATTGAAAATTTCCTGCAAACATAAAATCTGAACACCCTGCTTTCCGGCATCTTCAATGAGCGGCACGTGTTTTTGAAACATGGCTTCCTTGATTTCCTGTATAGAGCCATCACCTTCTGTTTTCGCAAGACTCATCTGGATCAATCCTGATTTTATTATCCTTGGCATAAATGCTAATTTATAATTTTAATAATGAAATGATGGCCGGATCGTTGTTCATTACACTACTTTTTCCGTTAATTCTTCCATAAATTCCATAAACTCAGGCCGATGCTGAATTGATTGAACCAATCCGGTTATTATCTTATACTTATATCTTACCAACCGATTTTTTTCTTTTGATAAATTTTCCGTTTCCCTTTTCCACTAAACACTTGTTTTCGTCTACCGCTACCTTACCCCTCAGCAAAACAGTTCTGCACTTGCCGGTTACATTCCAGCCTTCATAGGCCGAGTAATCTACATTCATATGATGCGTTGCCGCAGACAGCGTGTGTTGTACCAAAGGGTCGAAAATTACCAGGTCGGCATCGGAGCCTACGGCTATCGTGCCTTTCCGGGGAAACATGCCAAAGATCTTTGCGGCATTGGTACTGGAAATCTCTACAAATTTGTTAAGGGTGATCTTATCCTTCGCCACACCTTCCGAATACAGCAGTTCCATCCGGTGTTCAATAGCGGGATGACCATTGGGTATTTTTGCAAAATCAAACTCGCCCATTTTTTTCTGTTCCCACATAAAAGGACAATGGTCAGTACCGACCAGGTTCACCAGGCCCTGGTTGATGCCGGCCCATAAAGCTGCCTGGTCTTTCTTTTCTCTTAACGGAGGGCTCATCACCCATTTGGCTCCTTCAAAATCCATCTCATATAAAGATGCATCGAGTAGCAGGTATTGAATGCAGGTTTCCACATAAACATGCTGGTTTCTTTTAGTAGCATTCCTTACAGCATTTAAAGCCCCTTCGCAGGTAAGGTGAACAATGTAGCCGGGACAACCAGTGTAATTCGCCATG
>CAXSIE010000464.1:0-357 GCA_964237295.1 uncultured Flavihumibacter sp.
TGCACCAAACCTTCCATGGAAAGGAATTATTCCTCTTGCCAAACTGGTAGAAGATAAATTCAAATTGCCGGTAATACTTACCAATGATGCCAATGCGGCTGCAATAGGTGAAAACATGTATGGCGCTGCAAAAGGCATGAAGGATTTTATTATGATCACTCTTGGAACGGGCGTGGGAAGCGGCATTGTAGCGAATGGTAAACTGATATATGGTCACGATGGTTTTGCAGGAGAATTGGGGCATGTGATTGCAGTAAGAAACGGAAGACTCTGCGGCTGTGGCAGAAAAGGTTGCCTGGAAACTTATTCATCGGCTACGGGTATAGTCAGGACAGCAAAAGAAGTATTGGAAGCATC
>CAXSIE010000464.1:367-4496 GCA_964237295.1 uncultured Flavihumibacter sp.
AAATTCGGTTCATTGGAAAGTTATGCCTCGGCAACCGGCGTTCGTTTAACGGCATTGGAAATGCTTAACAATAGTGCTGAAGAAAGCCTGCTTAGAAATACGCCGCCCGAAAATATTGATTCTAAAGTGGTGTATGAAGCAGCTATCCGGGGCGATAAGCTGGCTAAAGAGATTTTCGAATTTACCGGAAAGATCCTGGGTCTTGCTCTTGCAAACTTTGTAATGTTTTCAAGTCCGGAAGCGATCATTTTGTTTGGTGGCTTAACCAAAGCGGGCGACCTTATCTTAAAACCTACCCAGGAAAATATGGAGGCCAATCTTATCCAGGTTTTTCAAAATAAAGTAAAGATATTAGTCAGTCACCTGAAGGAGGCCGATGCCGCTATACTCGGCGCCAGTGCTCTGGTTTGGGATATGAAGGCGGGTTAGCTATAGCTGAATACCGTTTCTTTTGAACCACAGAGAAAAAATCTCATACCACTTGCTAACTTTTCTTAATCATAAACACCGCCGGCACCGCACGCTGGCCTTCTTTATCGGAGGGTTTGATGGTTTCTTTGCCGTTTATAAGCATACAACTGCTCCCGCCACCATCAAGATTCAAAGCTTCATAACAACCAATATCTTTTAAGATCAACGCTTCCTGCTTAAAATCCGCACCTTCAGCAATTCCGGGAAACCTGCCTTGTATTACCAACACTATAATTTTATTATCCCTTGTATATCCCATCGCTGTTCGCGGATGTTTGTCGTAACGGGCCTTGCCGGCAAACTGCATTTCTTCATTGTTTGTGATCAGGGTATCCGCTTTTTGGACAAGTACGGGTCCGCCTCCCACTGCTGTAACCATATGCCAATCTTTAAATTGATGCCGGAATCTTTTTTCAGTTTTACCCTGCTTATTGCTATCCCACCTATCAGATGTAAGTACCGGGTAAGCCGTAGGTAGAATACTATGCTGGGAAGCTTTTATTTCATTTTTCAATGAATCCGTTTTTAACCAGGCAACATCAGCTTTTCTTTTTGAATTGATTCCTATCGCACTTTTAAAAACGCGGTAATTATTTACAGTATCCTTCCCGTATCCACGAACAGATTCGATATTAAAAGCTACAGGCTGGTTATTTTTTATTACAGTGTTTAAATTATCGCCTGTTGTGGTATTGAAGAAGGTACAGTTCACTACCAGCAAAGGAGACTGGTTTTGTTCATAATACTGAGAAGGTGTCATCCGTATCTTATTTTTCCCTTCAGCAGTAAATGCTATCGAATTATCCTTTAAATCAGCAATAGCATAGTAAGCGATATTTGCCTTTCCATCAATAAGGTCAGTTGTTTTATACACATGCATGGAGGGAGGCAAATCACCATAAAGAGAATCAACTTTTATCCAGTTAAGTTGTGAAAAACAAACAGGAGCAATCACTAATGCGATTGCTCCTGAAATTATTTTTTTGATGGTCATACTAAACAAATTGTGCTTTTTGTTCCATCCATGCATTCCTGCCATAACCGGGTATTACATGGCGTTCACTATGATATGAAGAACGAACCAAAGGACCGCTTTCAACATAATCCAGTCCTAGTTCGTAGCCAATATCTTTCAGCGCTGCAAATTCATCAGGATGAACAAAATGGTTAACGGGCAAATGTTTTTTTGATGGTTGCAGGTATTGACCGATCGTTACTACATCACAACCATTGTCTGCAAGGTCTTTTAAAGTTTGTACCACTTCTTCTTTGGTTTCACCTAAACCAAGCATGATGCCGCTTTTTGTACGCATACCACCCTGTTTCAAGGTGCGGATTACTTCCATGCTTCTCCAGTATTTTGCCTGAATGCGAACGCGCCGGGTAAGTCTTTCAACGGTTTCAACGTTATGCGATACCACTTCAGGGGCAGCGTCCATAATGCGTTGAATATTTTCTTTTTCTCCTTTAAAGTCAGGAATAAGCGTTTCCAAAGTAGTATCCGGGTTCAATGCTTTTACCGCTTTGATAGTATTGTGCCAGATGATGGAACCGCCATCTTTGATTTCATCCCTGTCAACCGAAGTCAATACCGCATGTTTTACTTTCATCAGGTGAATGGCTTCTGCCACACGCTGGGGCTCATCCCAATCAATTGGATCCGGCCGGCCGGTTGCTACCGCGCAAAATCCGCAACTACGGGTACAGGTATTACCTAAGATCATAAAAGTAGCGGTGCCTTCACCCCAGCATTCACCCATATTAGGGCAATTTCCACTTTCACAGATAGTATGAAGTTTATGCGTATCTACCAGTCCGCGAACATGTTTAAAACTTTCACCCGTAGGAAGCTTTACCCTAAGCCATGACGGTTTTTTTACAATAGAACCAGATTCATTTATTTTTGAAACAACCGGTAATTCCTGCATTAAATGATTAATTATTAATGATGAATTATTAACGGACAGATGCATCGTTTACAGTTATTAATGATCAATCGCAACCATTAACCGTTAATAATTAATAATTAACCATTAACCATTAAAAAGGTTTACTTGCGCCTGCCAAATTCGAAAGCGACATATGCGTTGAAAAAGAATTTCCGTTCTGATTTATAAACGCTTCCGATACCCATCTGGAGAATGTCTTTAGTGTAATATTCCGCGTTAACTCCTGCTTCTATTGCAGTGACCATTTCGTTGAACCTTCCGTAATCAAATCGCAAAGCGGTTTTGGCATGTATACCCGGCACCACTTTTAATTCATTCCATCCCACAGTAAACCCTGAAGCTCCTTTTATAAAATAGCGGTCACCGGAAGGTAAGGTATCTGTAAATTTAATGCGGAGTCTTTCACGGTTGCTTTCCCTTTCAACATCTATGAAATAAGGTTTAACGAGACCTATTGACAAACCACCGGCATAAAGGGCCGTTACCGCAACTCCGTTTTTATTGGCTTTACCTCCAATTGTAAACTGCTGGCCATAACCAGCTTTAAACTGGAAAAAATTATTTGCTTTTCCGTACTTGGCAGAGGATACGTTTCCGAAAATATCAAATCCCGTAGTAGTTTTTTCTTCTTTATTACTTAATTTTTCGTTGAGCTCAAACTGAAGGATGTTTGTTTTACGGGGAGATACATACTTACCTTTTTCATAAAATATACCATAGCCATCCGTATTGATCTTGATTCCGAATATGCTATGCGTTTTAAAGATTATTTCACCTTCCTCTTCTTCATGCTTCAATATATTATTAAGCTGTTGACGTTTTTCCGCCTTTTTATTATTTCTGGAGGGTTGTTTAGGCTGCCTGTCGTTCTGGGCCATAGAAACCATTCCTGCCATCACTGCTATTGTAACCAACAAATATTTTTTCACCGTCATGTATTTGAGTTTCTAACGTAAATTTATGCAAAATATATACACAATGACTTCGACAATTACATACGAGGGAAGTTTAAGAACAGTTGCTACCCATTTACAGTCAGGAACCGTAATAGAAACAGATGCTCCGCTTGATAACCAGGGCAAGGCGGAACGCTTTTCTCCTTCAGACCTTGTTGCTACTGCACTGGGCAGTTGCATGTTAACGATAATGGGAATAAAGGCCCGGGATATGAACATTGATCTAATTGATACGAAGATAGAGATTGAAAAGATCATGAAATCTGATCCGCGCCGTATTGGCGGTATAAATTTAACATTTTCTTTCCCGGAGGCGTTGCAGTTAGGCGAAAAAGAAAGGACCATTCTGGAAAGAGCTGCGCATACCTGTCCGGTAATCAATAGCATTCACCCTGATATTGAAGTTAAAGTAGTGTTTAACTGGGAACGCGTAATGGCATAAGAATCTATTTTAAATACAGTCAAGACGCTGATTTCTGATTTTAAAGTCAGCGTCTTGCTTTGAAGTGCCGGCTGAAATCCTAACTTCTCAGAACTTCAGAAGCCCGCGTCTGAGGTTATCACAAGTCTCTTTTTAACAACGCATTTCCAATCCCGCATTCCAGGCAGCGTTTATAATCGCAATATTGGGTTTTAAGTTCAATCAAAGATTGGCTATCATAGGCCTGACGGTTGAAAACGCCTGTTTCTTTCCATCCTTTGGTGATCCTGTTTTTTTCCGGAGCTATTGCCTCCAGCAAGGCAAGCGCTTTA
>CAXSIE010000465.1:0-960 GCA_964237295.1 uncultured Flavihumibacter sp.
TTTTGTTATGGCGTCTATAAGCAGTGCCCGGAAGCGCATGGCTTCATCAAAGCCAATGTCTTCTCCCATATGATGGTACTGGCGTACGGCAATGTGGTTGATGTCGAAAGGAAAGGTTTTTGCTCCGTCCTCCGCTATGATCACTGTAGTATGCGGACGAAGGGCATGACGGACACCCAGCGCATAAAATGCATTTTTGTTGGAAGTAGAGAGGTCGGCCACCACTACATCGGCATTCAGCAATTGCTCATACATAGGAACATCTATAAGCCCTGAATGAACAATTTCATCGGCTCTGATGCATTTAAGTCCAGTGGCTTCAACAGCAGGCTTGATCATGTTCCTGTAAGATTTGTCCAGATCCAGCACACGCCCTGTTTCAAAATCGGTTTTTTTTCCAAAACCCATCACAACAAAGCATGTTTTTTTTTCTTCCAGTGTCATTTTAGATGATTGAGGTAATTAAATAATCATTTCCGGGAATTTATTCTGATATAAATCAATCTTAAGTTAAGAAGAAACAGCGCGTTTAAGAAGCCCGGATCAATAAATTTTAATACTTAACAGTAGTGGAAGTAAGGAATCCCTAAAGATACCAGTATTAAGTTAAGCTTACATTCATATTTGGCAGATGGTATTCCGAAGCTGATGGCAATATGTTGCGGTTGTTTATGCTATACAGGTTTATAAGCCAGGAAATTAATTCTTTCAAAAACAGTATCAGGTAATGAATAGGGATCGAAGCCAACTTTTTTCAAAATATCAAGCCAGGCGGCTTCGCTGAATAAACCTTCCACATGATGATCATGCTCTATGTGTATACTGCCGTCTGTAGTACGCATAAGATAAGCGTAATCAACAGTATAAGTGTTATCGTCAGGATCAGGGTCCTGTTTCCATTCCAGGTATCTTAATCCACGTCCATTTTTATCGCTTCCTCCACAATCGGTAACAAGGTTA
>CAXSIE010000465.1:970-4440 GCA_964237295.1 uncultured Flavihumibacter sp.
TTTGACTATTTGTTTATGATGATGATGGAAGAAATGCAATATTTTCTCAATTATCTTCGATCACTGTTAATATAGATGATGGAATTGATGAACGCTAAAAATAAAATTTTCTTTTATGAAATCGGGTGTAATTAATACCATCCCTCCGGCTTTGCAGTGAATGAAAGCTGTCAGCAGCGCCTGTTCCAGCTCCTCTTCAGAAGTCATATACATGATTGCATCATGAATGAAAACCGCGTCAAATGTTTTATTGAGCCGCAATGTTTTCATGTCACCAATGTAATGTTCACACTCGGGATTTAATCTTTTGCTGATCGCAAGCATATCTTCGGAAATATCGGAAAGTGTCAGCTCATACCATTGTTTCATGTAATAAGCATTGTGACCGGCGCCGGAACCCAGTTCAAGAAGGGTTTTCGGTGCTGGCTTCTGTCGCTCTTCCAATATTTGGTGGTACAGGTCAGCTTCTTCTTTATATTCACTAACAGGAGTTAATAGCTGATACCAGTCAGTGGCTAATTCGTTGTATAATTTGGTCATATTGTACTGTAATCATGATTAGATTTATTATCTATTTACACAGCCTGATTTTTTAAAGTTAACAACTTTTCTCAGGTGACAAAAAGCTGTATGAAGCGTACAGGGATTTTTGACCAGCCTATCTTACACCCTTTGTTCAGACTTTGATTCCCGACAAGCCCGTCAATGGCTCCTGATAATAAATTTACCTGTTAAATAATTACCGTTTTTATTGATGCGTATAAAATAAATTCCATTTGCCAGGTGATCTGTTGAAATTGTTTGAACACCTGAAGCCGATAGGTTTACTGTTTTTACTGTACTACCGAATGCATCAGTGATGGTAATGGTTCCTTTTTTCGAAGCATCGAGATCAGTGCTGATTACAAAAGATGCTGAAGCAGGATTTGGATATACCTGAAAATCGTCGTTTTTGCGTACTGTAAAATTTATTGCTTTAACTGAGAAGTATGTTTTATTGCCATCTTTATCAAACTGAACAAGCCGGTAATAATTCATCCCCGGGGTTGGATTATTGTCATACGAAGTATAACTCCCGTTGCTGTTGTTATTATTAGCTTTTACGGTAAGGATAGCTGAATAGTTTATACCATCACCTGAACGTTCAATAATATAATAATCGTTATTCAATTCAATTGATGTGATCCAGTTGAGGACAATTTTGTTATGGTCTTCTTTAGCGTCAAAAGACTTAAGTGTTACTGGAAGGATGGCATTCTGAACGTATTGCTTTAACCATACCATAGCCGGCTTCTCTGCGCCGTTCGAATACACAAGAGGCGCTCCCTGAGCGGTTCTCCAGTGCCCGGGCCGGTATCCCCATAATGTGATTCCTTTAATAGCCGGAGGTCTCTGTGTGACCTCCTTCTCCCTCCGGCGTTCTCCTCTATAAGTTCAAAAACAATTACAAAAATTAATACTTATCTAAAGATTAATATCCTGTATTCTGGACAAAAGCCGGACCTTCAACAACGCGGTCTATCTGCGACTGAGGAATAGGCCTGAGCATGTGATATGGTTTAATGTTTGGCGCGGCTTCGCTGTTCCATGCTGTCACTCTGGTAATAAGTGATCTGGTGCGCACCAGGTCAAGCCATCTTTGCCATTCACCATAGAACTCGCGACTGCGTTCGTCCAGAATAAAATCAATCGTTACCTGCGCCGGTGTGATGGTCAGTGCTGTTATGGCCGCTGCATTTTGCGCTGCAGAATTTGTTTTTCTGTAAGCAGCTCTTTGCCTTATCGTATTTAACATAGCTGCCGCTTCATCAGGCTTGCCTGCTTTATAATATGCTTCTGCTGCTATCAGGTACACATCGGAAAACCGGTACATCACAACCGGACGTGTTGACGGATCGTTAAAATTTGATCCCCTGCTCGGATCCATAAATTTTTTAACGGCAGGAAAATAGGCATTGGTCCACAGACTGGGAGGTATGATCAGTCCTTTAAAAGGGGTAGATCCATTGAACTGCGGCGCACCGGTAACTTCATAATCAGGAAGCCAGATAGCGGTATCAACACCTACTGTCATGGTATAACTGATACCTCTTGTATTATTGGCAGCGCTTGCCGTATTGGATACTGCGGTATTGGATATCCATACACTTTGAAAAGTATTGGCATAACGGGAATCGTTAAATCTATCAGCAAAAGCCTGGTCTAAAATATAATTTTTGCCGGTGTTCGGGCCACTGGCCATTTTTACCGTGTTAGGCCTTGTTCTGATAAACGGACGCCCGTTTGCTGCATCCCTCAGCATATCTGAAGAACCTGAATTTACCAAAGCTCCTGCAGCATTTTTATAGGAATTGATTCCGCTGTTGGAAGGGTAATTCCAGATATAAAACCAGGGGGTAAGATTTTGCGCCGCTCCACCGGTAGCAGCGCCACCCACTGTGTACTGGCCATATTTGGCATCGCTGCTATGGTCGCTTACAAAAAGAGTTTCCTTTCCATAATCATTGGCCGGATTGAAAGCATCTCCATAATCCTGCCATAAGTCTAGGCTGTAAGTTGCTTTGCCGGCAATGATGGAAGAAGCGATCGTATGGGCCTGTACAAAGTCGGCAGCGGTATTATTCAGCCATCCTCTGGTAAGGTATGCTTTAGCCAGCAGGTATAATGCCACCGGTTTTGTGGCAGCTTTACCGAGGAAGGGAGATGTAGGCGTGTTAGGAAGATCGGCACTGGCTTCCGTGAGATCTTTAATGATCTGCGCATATACATCTGCAACAGGCTGGCGGCTGTCTGCCTGGGAAGGAGCAGTAATAAAGGTTGTATGCAGGGGCACATCACCGAATGTTTGCACTAAATAAAAATACCAGAATCCCCTTAAAAATTTAGCCTGCGCGAGGTATTGTTTCCTGGTTGCATCCGGAACATCTATTGTTTGCCCGTATTGCAATACGCCGTTCAAAGTATTGATATCTGTATAAGCCACACTCCACGCAGCACCGAAATTTGAACTGGTAAGTCCATTGTATGTATACAACTGAATGCCGCTCGCACTGGCGCCTGCCAGGTGCTCATCGGTACCTGCAACCATTTCCGCACTAAAGCCTTCCGTACCCCAGTCGCTGCGGATGTCGTTGTAAACACCGGCAATACCTCCCAACACTCCTGACGGACTGTTAAAGAAAGACGGCACAATGCCTGATTCCGGATGTTCTTCAAGTAATTTTTTGCAACCGTTATTAAGCAACGCAATTAAAATAAAAACTGCACAGCTTATTTTTTTATATCGATTCATATCTTTAATTTTTACAGTTTGGTTTTAAAACTTAACATTAACGCCGATCGTGTATTGCCTTGTTGAAGGATTGTTTGCATTTACGCTGATCTGTCTTGTAGGCACTCCGATATCAGAACCTGCTGCGGATACCGATCCACCATAACCGTTACCCTCAGGGTCAGGACCTAAACCATCC
>CAXSIE010000466.1:0-4429 GCA_964237295.1 uncultured Flavihumibacter sp.
TACCTGAACTCATAAATGGCACTTTGCTTAAATGCAGTGCCATCCGGCAAAAGCTTTATGGATCGGTCATTAGCATAACTCCAGCCATTCGGTGAAATAATTGTAGCCGTATCATTTAATTTATATCGCATGGTAAGGCTGGCTGCCGTCTTATCTAAAGAAGCCGCCGGATAAGCAAGCGGATAAATGATTGCTGCCGGATTATCGAATGCTATATATTCATACGAAGGTCCGGTAACGGAAGACCCATCCGGATTTTTGGCAACAGGAACAGTGATGGTAAGATTATTATTGCTTGCCGGTACGGAGATATCCCAGCCGCACCAGGCTATCGAATAGCCCTGGTTCATCAGAAATCCTTCCCCGGCGTCGGCTGCAGACGTCGGGTCATTTCCACCTCTGCTGTTACTAAATCCGCCGGATAATTTAGCGCCACGATTATTTACTTCAAAAAAAAGCTTGTGATTGCCCTTACCTGAATTTACAGGCTTCAATATATAAATGTCCATTGAGTATTCAACCATTCCTTTGGCATTGCGGGGTGCAAGCGCTATGTCGGTAATAACAGTATTGTGCAGATCATTAGGATCTGTTTCGCAATAAGCCTTTCCACGAAGTTTTTCATAAGTTCCAATGTTACCAAAAACCCTTCCGCCAAAAGTGGGAGATTCCACGGTAGTAATTTCAATCCTTACAATACCCGCGTAAAGTTGCAAAGACATCAAACAAACCGGTAAAAAAACAATAAAAATTCCCGCCTGTATCCTGCCTTTTTTCATATCAAAATAATTTTGCATTGTATTACAAACCTGAACTTGCATTACATGATATTTCCCTCAAACTTAGGTAAATGAATTGCAATTCATACACATAAATCGGTTACATTCGTATCGGCCATATGATTCCCGGTTTACAGGGATATACCATCATCTTTCAACATTGCCGGTTTAACGTAAAATTCTTTCTAAATAAATTGTATTTGTAAGGAAGGATCATTTCAATAACTGTATTTCCATTTTTAATAAAAAGTAACCATTAACTGATGAAAAAACTGATTATTTATATCCTGGTTTGTTGCAGGTTAGATATGGCCGGTGCTCAAACAATTGATACTTCCACGATTACTGTTGCTTCGCGACTTATCGGTTTGAATTTTACCACCGCGGAAAAAGACTCTATGATCGAAAGGCTTAGAAACAATGCAACCTTGTTTGAAAGAATGCACCGCCTCAGTTTAACAAACAGTCAGCCCAATCCTTTGGCTTTTAATCCTGCACCGATCGGTTATACCATTCCCGATAAACAATTACCTGTTAGTTTTAAAATCCCTAATGCGGTTATAGTGCCGGTTAATATCAACGAGATGGCTTTTTACTCCATCCCTCAACTGGCCTCCCTTATCAAAAATAAAAAGATCAGTTCCGTTGCGCTCACAAAATTCTTCCTGGAAAGGCTGAAGAAATGGGGTGATACTTTGCATTGTGTGATCAGCTTAACAGAAGATATTGCCATGATTGAGGCCCAACAGGCTGATGATGACTTGAAAAAAGGAATTTATCATGGTCCGCTTCATGGCATACCATATGGATTGAAAGATCTTTTTTCCGTGAAAGGAACCCACACCACCTGGGGAGCTGCCCCATATAAAGACCAGGTTCTGGATGAAGATGCTTTTGTTTACACCCAACTGCATAAAGCCGGAGCTGTATTATGCGCGAAACTTTCAATGGGCTCACTGGCAATGGGCGATTTGTGGTTTGGCGGAATGACCAGAAATCCCTGGAATACCAAAACCGGTTCCAGCGGATCATCTGCAGGATCCGCTTCGGCAACCTCGGCAGGACTGCTACCGTTTGCCATCGGCACAGAAACGCAGGGATCAATAGTTTCGCCTTCTACCGTTTGTGGCACCACAGGGCTTCGTCCTACTTTCGGGTCAATCAGCCGCAGCGGCGCCATGGTGTTAAGCTGGAGCCTGGATAAACCGGGTCCCATTTGCAGAAGTGCCGAAGATGCCGCTATTGTTTTTTATTATCTGAAAGGTACCGACGGAAAAGATGCAAGCGCAGTAAACCGTTCTTTCAATTATACAGGGCAAACAAACTTTAAAAAACTACGAATAGCTTACGCAGGAAATTATTTCCGTAACCTGCCGCAAACAGCTGTTCAAAGAAAAGTGCTGGACATATTCAAAACACTGGGTGCCGACCTACAGGAAATTAATTTTCCCGATTCAATTCTCTATCCGGTTAATATCATCACACCCATCCTCAATGCGGAATCTGCCGCTGCATTTGACGATCTTACCAGGAGTAACCAGGATGATTTATTAACGGCACAAAAGAAGAATGACTGGCCGAACTCGTTTCGCGTATCCCGTTTTGTTCCTGCAGTAGAATACATAAATGCCAACAGGCACCGTTATGCACTCATTACAGGATTTTACGATTTTATGAAAAGTTATGATGTACTGATAGTACCCAGCTTTGCAGGCCGCCAGCTTTCCATTACCAATTTAACCGGTAACCCGGTAGTATGTATGCCTGCCGGTTTTTCACAGGCCGGTATGCCTGAAAGTATAACATTGATCGGTAACCTGTATGATGAGGCTACGATACTGGCTGCGGCTAAAGCATACCAGGATGCAACCGACTTTAATAAGAAACATCCGGAACAATTTATGAAGTAACCATCTTCTTAACGTTCAAACATTAACACCACCTTTCTGCTTCCGGCATTAGGATTCTATCCATAAAATTGTAGTTTTGTATTTATGTCTAGTACCGATAAAAAATACTGTAAGGTCGCCATTCTCGACCTTTATGAAGGCGTAGCCAACCAGGGGATGCGATGCCTCAGAAATATTCTTAAAGAATATAGTGAAGCTAATAATATTGATCTTCAGATAGATGAGTTTGAAGTAAGGCTTCTTAAGCAGGTGCCCGATCTCTCCTATGATGTGTATGTTTCCAGTGGCGGACCTGGTAGTCCCCTCGATACGGAAGGCAGTGAATGGGAAAACCGTTATTTCCAGTGGCTCAGGCAGGTGGAAGAGTGGAATAAGAATGAAATGAACTCACAGAAAAAACATGTATTCTTTATTTGCCACTCCTATCAGCTGGCTTGCAGGTATTTTAATGTGGCCACTGTTTGTAAAAGAAAATCAACAGCCTTTGGTGTTTTTCCTATCCATAGCTTACCGGATGCTGCTTATGAACCTGTATTCGAGGGATTGAGAGAGCCTTTTTATTCAGTTGACAGTCGTGATTACCAGGTAATCAAACCCAATCACCAGGTGCTCCTTGAGATGGGTGCAAATATCCTGGCACAGGAAAAGGAACGTCCCCATGTCCCTTTTGAAAGAGCCATTATGGCCATTCGTTTTAATGATTTTATGATAGGCACACAGTTTCATCCCGAAGCCGATGCCACGGGTATGAGTATGTATCTGCAACGGGAAGATAGAAAGCAAACAGTTATTGCGGAACATGGAGAAGCTAAATGGCAGAGCATGATTACACATCTTAATGATCCGGATAAAATCCGGTGGACCTACACACATGTCATTCCGAATTTTCTTGATTTAGCTTTGGGTGAAATGGTGGCCGCATAAAAAAGTATGAAGTGTGAGGCAAAACCCCGATAGGGGTGATACGATTATAGATAAGTGTAATCTTAATATAGAACCCTGAAAGGGTGGCATTATTCTTTGCATGTAAAGCACATTATGCCACCCTCTCAGGGTTCGAGCTTTACAGTCTTTTTTCTCAATACAATCGTATGACTGCTATGGGGTGCTATCACACACTCACACTTTATACCTCATACCTATTTTGGCCGCAACGGTTTCATTCTGTAACTTTCATGGATAAACCATCAGCACATGATTCCATCCATACGCGAAGCTTACAACAGAGAATTCACAGAAGAAAAATACCAGGCTTATTTAAACGGATTAAATCGCCTTCATCCCGGGGATATCGAATTTCGCATAGCGGAAACACCTGTTTTCGTTCCAAAAGATTTTACTCAAAAAATGCTGGAAGCCTGCGAAAGTATCATAGATGTAATCACTGATCCAAACTTCAAAGAGCTTACTAAAAACTCCATTCCACCGTCAATAAATGTTCCTTGTGAAAATGATCATTCTCATTTCATTGCTTTTGATTTCGGCATATGCGAAAATGAAGATGGAACCCTGGAACCACAGCTTATAGAAATGCAGGGCTTCCCTACCCTGTTTGCCTTCCAGGCATTCATGCCTGATGTGGCCCGTGATAATTTTAATATACCTGAAAATTTCGATTGCTATCTCGGGGGCTATAATAAAGAAACTTATCTTCAACTGCTTAAGGATATTATTATTGGCAATCACCAACCTGAAGAAGTGATATTGCTGGAGCTATTTCCGCATCAACAAAAAACCAGG
>CAXSIE010000467.1:0-3397 GCA_964237295.1 uncultured Flavihumibacter sp.
CAACAGATGCCAAAGGAAAGGTGGTATTTCAGGCCAATGGGGTAATACATGAGTTTAGCCCGAACCGGAAAATCACCCGAACATTTGAAATGGAGAATTCGCCTTTTGCCGTACAGCTTGAGTTCCTGGAATTTGAACAACTTACTAACGACACCAGCAAACTCGTTATGCATATAGTATATAAATCAGTTGCACTCAGAGACAAAATGATGCAAATAGGTTTTGCTCCGGGATTGAATATGGCACACAACCGACTGCAAAACATTGTAAGCAAATTAAAATAACACATCATGACAAAAAGAAATAAAATCATCTATTGGATTGCTACTATCTGGCTTGCATTAGGAATGCTATCAAGCGGAATAGTACAGGTATTCAAAGTGAAAACGGAAGTTGATTTTATTACGCATTTAGGCTATCCTGTTTATTTTATAACAATAATAGGCATCTGGAAAATTTTGGGAGTTGTAGCATTGCTTATTCCTGATTTTCTTTTACTAAAGGAATGGACTTATGCAGGCTTTTTCTTTGCCATGTCGGGAGCGGCATTTTCTCATATCGCATCGAATTCCATGAATGAAATATTTCCCTCGTTGCTACTGCTAATCCTGATTGTAATATCGTGGTATTTCAGACCTGCGGATAGAAAAATTATTTCATTTAATCAATAAATTAATAGCATGAATCCTAAAGTAGATTTTTATTTTACTAAAGCCAAAAAATGGCAGGAAGAAATCAAAAAATTGAGAATGATCCTTCTCGACTCTCAGTTGAATGAAGAATTGAAGTGGGGTGTTCCTTGTTACACATTTCAGAAAAGTAACATAGTTTTAATACATGTATTTAAAGAATACTGTGCGCTTTTGTTTTTCAAAGGCGCCTTGTTGCATGATGCCGATGGTATTTTAATCCAACAGACGGAGAACGTGCAGTCGGCACGCCAGATTCGGTTCACCAGTGCCAAGGAGATAGCCGAGATGCAAACCATCCTGAAAGCCTATATTTATGAAGCTATTGAAGTAGAAAAAGCCGGTTTGCAAGTGGATTTCAAAAAGACTGCTGAATTCTCGATTCCTGAAGAATTTCAAAAGAAATTAGACAAAATCCCAGCCTTGAAAACTGCTTTTGATGCATTAACACCAGGGCGGCAAAGAGCCTATATTCTTCATTTTTCTCAACCCAAACAATCCAAAACCCGGGAGTCAAGGATTGAAAAATGTATACAGCAAATTCTCAATGGAAAGGGATTAAACGATCAGTAAATCCGATAAGAAATAAACCAATCAAATTTTAAAATATTACTTCTTTTCGCGTTCATTCCGCTCCACTTTTTAGATTTAAGGATGGCACATACTTGAAAACCGAACCGATTATCTAACGATAATTGATGATATGATAATATTCATAATACCTATAATATGTATGCCGGAAAGTATAATTTTCCATTTCAGACTGCACAATTAAGCGTTTAAAGATTTTTTTTCAAACTTTTGAGGGATATTTAATACCTTATTCTAAGTTTATGAATTTTACATATTCAGGACTACCCTAAAATTTAGTTAAAATTAAAGCACCAAAACAAACAAATGCTTATGTACAAGTTGAAATTTCTTTTAACGTGTTTTCTCATCATTTTCTTTCTGCATGGGTTCTCACAAACGAGAACAGTTACGGGTAAAGTAATTAATACAACAGACGGGGCGGAGGTTCCGGGAGCCTCAATAACAGTTAAAGGCTCTTCTGTTAGTACAACTGCCGGCACGAATGGTAGTTTTTCAATTTCTGTTCCCGCAGGTAATGTTACACTTATCATTACATCCGTTGGGTTTGAGTCGAAACAAATTGCGATAAACTCCGACGACAAAACTGTTTCCGTTGAATTGACACAGGACAGGAAACAATTGAATGAAGTGGTCGTTACCGCACTTGGTATCAGAAGGGAAAAGAAGGCTTTAACTTATGCTACCCAGCAGATTGGCGGTGATGAATTGAGAAAAGCAGCTAACACAAATTTTGTGGATGCCATAAACGGTAAGGCGGCGGGCTTTGATATCAAGGTCAGCAACTCCGGCGCAGGTGGTTCTACAAAAGCTGTTTTAAGAGGTAATAAATCATTGACAGGGCTGAGTGAGGCGCTGTATGTAATTGATGGTATTCCTATGGTAAATAACAAAGGTGGCCAACCTGATACTTATGGTGGAACCGATGGCGGGGATGGTCTTTCAGCCATCAACCCGAATGATATCGAAAGTATCAACGTATTAAGAGGTGCTAATGCGGCCATTCTTTATGGCAGCCAGGGAGCTAATGGTGTAATCATTATCACTACTAAAAAAGGTAAAACCGGTAAAGTACAAGTCGACTTCAACCACAGTACCGTGCTGGAACAGGTATCAGGCCTTCCTGATTTTCAATACAAGTATGGAACCGTAGGCGGTGACTATAACTGGACTCCTCCGAACCTGGGCGTAGTAACGCCTGCCCAACTTGTTAACATTACCAAGTCACCCGTTACTAATGTGATGTCCGACAGCTACCAGAAAGATTACATTGACGATTTCTTCAAAATTGGCAATACCATTACAAACGGGGTATCAGTATACGGCGGAAACGACAAAACAACGGCTTATTTCTCCTATACAAATGTTTCCGCAAAAGGTGTTGTTCCTACAAACACATACAGCAAGAACAACTTTTCATTTAACCAAAGCACTAAACTGCTGAATGACAAGGTTACGTTGAGTTCAAATGTGATATTCTCTTCAGAAATATCTAAGAATCGCCCGGGTGCTGGTTACTATAATAATCCGCTTACCGGCTTGTACCTTTTCGCAAGAAACCGCGACTTCAACAACTACAAGCTGAATTACCAGGTATTCGACAGTTCCAGAAACTTGTATAAAATGAACTGGTATTCTACAGAAGAAAAACAAAACAATCCTTTCTGGGAATTGAAAAAAGATCCCAAACTGCAAAAATCCAATAGGGTGATTGCCAACGTAAGGGGATCATGGGACATCGCCCCACACCTCAGGTTTGAGGCCAGGGGCAACATTGATTATAACAACGTAACAAGGGACAACCGTTTTGCGGCAGGAGGAAATTCGGTAACGGTTAGTACTACGGGTTCATGGTCTTATACCCGCTATATAGACCAATCTTTATACACTGATGGTATCTTAACCTATAGCAACAACTTTGGCAATCTTAGCCTGACTGCTCTTGGTGGTGTGAGCTACCAGAAAAACGTGTTTAACGATGGAATGAACGTTGCTAACGGAACCAATGCGTTGTTTTTCCCCAACTATTTTACCTTCTCTAACATGCCCCCCAATATTATCTTCAATCAAACCCTCAGTACAACCATCAAACAGGGAGCATTTGCAGATGTACAATT
>CAXSIE010000467.1:3407-4173 GCA_964237295.1 uncultured Flavihumibacter sp.
TTAAGGACTTCTTGTTCCTCGACCTGGCGGCACGTAACGACTGGGCCTCTACCCTGGCGCTTACCGGCAACCAGTCTTACCTCTATCCTTCCATCGGAGGATCTTTGGTGGTTAGCCAGATGTTGAAATTACCTGAAGTAATATCCTTCTTTAAATTGAGAGCCAATATTTCACAGACAGCAAACGAGGTTCCTTTCAACGTAGTTGTTCCACAAAATACAGTCGCCAGCGCCACTGCGGGGGGTATCACCCCGCACACTCAGGTTCCATTTACCAACCTGAAGCCAGAGAAGATCAAGAGTAATGAGTATGGTGGTGAGATCCGTTTCTTTGACGGAAGGCTTGGTCTCGACTTTACTTATTACAAAGATATCAGCACCAACCAATTCCTTACCCTTCCGGCTGCATCTGGTTCCGGTTACACTACTCAGTATGTTAATGCCGGTAAGATCGACAACCATGGATTTGAGTTGACGCTTAATACGGAACCAATCCGCGGAAAAAATTTCAGCTGGAGATCTGCAGTGAACGCTTCCCAGAATAAAAACAAAATCGTGGAGCTGATTGCCTCCAATCCTGGCTACCAGGTTGGCGGAGATAATGAAGGTTTTGCCTCTATTATTAAAGCAGGCGGATCTTTTAACGACGTTTATATCTATCACTTCGCAAGAAACGCTTCAGGTCAGATCATTCTTGACGCCAATGCCGTTCCTACCAAGGAAGCAACTCAGACAAAAGTAGGAAATGTAAACCCCGATTACCTGTT
>CAXSIE010000467.1:4183-4397 GCA_964237295.1 uncultured Flavihumibacter sp.
ATGGAACAACAGCTTTAGTTACAAAAACTGGTCGGCCAGTGTATTGATCAACGGTAAATTCGGAGGTGTTGCCTTCTCTAAAACTGAAGGATTCCTTGATTCTTACGGCGTAAGTAAAAAAACAGCGGATGCAAGAGACCGGGGTTACGTGCCGATCAACGCTATCATGGGAACCACTGCAGTAACAAGTATTGACTCATATACCTATTATTCA
>CAXSIE010000468.1:0-4394 GCA_964237295.1 uncultured Flavihumibacter sp.
AGGTTTCGGTACCATATTTCCTCCAGGAACTTATCACTTAGCGTTACTCCTGATTTATTCCAATAATCTTTCCAAATCCTGGTACCGTTGTCTAACGATTGGGTGAATGCTGTATTAGTAGGCTTTTCAATTGACGGCAATTCATTTTTAACGTCGCTATTCAACCCTTCCGATAATGATATACTGCTAATAAAACTTGTTTTCCCTGTAATACTTCCTTCCAGCACTGTCATATCCTCTTTAATTCCATCCCAATTAATACGTGATTTTTTCTCTACATTCAAGTTCACAGCAGCAGCTAAGCGGAAGGCTTTATCTTTTTTATTTCCGTTTTTTAAATCATACTTGTCCGGTTCGTCATAAGGTAATACCTGTCGGAACGAAAGAATACCTTTTGACAAATCTTCCTGAGGCAGGTATTGCGGAAAATTCTCCGGAGTGGAAGGATCGGGCATGATCCTGATCCTGTCAAAAATATTCTCACACAAATTGCCGTGGTTATCAACTAAACGCATCCACAACTTATCTTCCTTCATGTCAGTAAATATCTGCAGCACCAAGGCCTTTTTTTCAGCAGACAGCAATTTCACTTCACATAAACCTTTTGAGATGTCAAGGGTATATCCAATCATATCAGCTTCACGACGATCAAACTCCAACAATACAGAGCCGCAGGGAAATGGCCGTGGATAAGGTTTTGAATAATTATCAGTCGTTATCTTGCTATAAGCAGCGTACCATGGATCCTGTGTCAATCCTGCCGAATCCGGAATCTTCTTAACCTTGTTATATACATAATCGAAAGTTCCTATTTCATTGCGATGATTTTCGGCAATACGAATGTCCCAAATATTATTATGGCCAAAACGTAAGACAACGGCGCCCGGCCTGGTGGTTACTACCACCCCCATTCCTCCATTTCCTAACAGTGCCCCCTGGAAAAAGTCGGGCGCCGGGCCATTAAAGACCAAAGCATGTTCCTTTGCTCTTTCGAATGATGAAAATCCGTCAACGATTTGTGCCTTTGCTCCTTGATTAAGAACAAGTAAATTAAACAATAGTATAAAAGAAAGGCTTTTTTTCATTTTATCATTTTCATTAAAAAAATAAGTTTAAATCGGGTTTAATTATACCCGGGATTTTGGGTGAGACCAGGATTCACATCGATCTCGCTTTGCATGAAAGGAAATAAATAATTTTTAGCAGGATTGAATACGCGGTGAGTACCGCCCGGATCAACAAGCGTAGGAATATAAGTTTCAGCTGTTTTCCAACGTTTAATATCATCGTATCTTCTGCCTTCCATGCCAAGTTCAACCCTTCTCTCATGCCTGATCCTTTCCCGTACATCATCTTTCGTCAATCCTGACGGGATTGGTGGCATATTGATTCCTGGTCTTTGACGAATGGCGTTAATGGCGTTATATACTGAAGCATCAGGGCCACTGACTTCATTTTTAGCCTCAGCATACATCAACAAAACTTCCGCATATCTCATTAAAATCCAGTCTTGTTCGCTTTTCGTGGAATAATCTACCGGTAAAGCCTCAATGTTGATGCCTTTTAAGGGTTCCCATCCGGATCCTGATATGTTATTCTCCTGAAAGTATACCAGTTTGCCTGAAGCGTTCGTTGCCGGTTCACCAAAGGGCCTGACGGTTAGTGCCAATCTCGGATCCCTGTTCTTTTTCCAGTTAGCAGGATTGTATAAAGGCGAAGAAGTAATCGGTAAGCCATCAGTACATTCAAAGGCATCAACAAACTCCTGGCGAGGATTCAGTATCGCATGCCATGATAATTCAATGTCCTGTTGCGAACTATAATCGGGATTGAGGTATTTGGTGGAGAACATGATTTCCGGATTGCCGGTTTGCCCTACAGCTAAAAACAGGTCTCTGAAGTTGCTGTAAAGACTGAATTTCCCATCCTGAATAACCTGATTAGCTGCCTCAGCTGCTTCTGACCATTGCTGATTAAAAAGCAATACCTGGGCCTTAAGAGCTAACGCGGAGCCTTTCACGGCATGGCCTGCATAAGTTGTATTGGGAAGATTGGCGATAGCGAAGTTCAGATCGCCAAGCACCTGAGTAATAACCTCCTGTTTTGTGCTTTGCTTAACTTTCGCCTCGTCAATAGTCACTGTCTTAGTATAAAGCGGAACGCCGCCATAAAAGTTTGTAAGCTTGAAATAGAACATCGCCCTCAAAAAGAGCACTTCACCTTTATATCTATTCTTTATATCATCGCTTATGGCCACCCTGTCGATGTTTTCAATGAAAAAATTACATGAACTAATGCCCGCATAGCAATTGGAGTAGATACTGGAAATAACACCGCCTGATGTTGGCAGCATCTCTCCTTCTGCGAGCAGCCTATAACCCTGTCCCCCGCCCTGGCCTGAAACCGCTTCATTTGCATCACCACCCAGGATATCAAGCATGGACTGCGAGTAGTTAAAAGTACCGTTATTGAGCCGCGCATAAACGCCGGCCAGAGCCATATTGGCGTCATCCTGTGTTTTCCAGAATGCCCCGCTGGAGATCTGATCCAGCGGTTCTTTGTCCAATAACTTACTACACGATCCAAAAAGTAGTACTATAGATAAAAGGATGAAGCTGTTAATGAAAATACTTTTTATATACTTGTTCATAATATTGAAGTTTATAAATTAAAGTTTAGCCTTAATTCCAAAAGTGAAAATCGTTAATTGCGGATATGAGCTGAATCTGGCTGCCTGACCGGCTCTTTCAGGATCACCTTCCGGGTATTTCGTAAAGGTTAACAAATTATCACCTGATACATAAATACGGATATCCTTCAGCCCAGCCTTTTTAATAGCGCTTTTGGGAATAGTATACGCAATAGAGAGATTTTTTAACTTCACATAAGAGGCATTACGTAACCAGTAAGTAGAAGCAGTTCCATCTACAGGTCCATATCCTGACATGTACATGGCCGGGTACTTGTTAGTAGGATTGGTCGGAGTCCACCTGTTTTTAACCAAATCCATTGTAGGAGGAGAGCCTTGTACATACGGCGCCAGCCCCCAGGCGCCGCCCCCTACATAAAATTTTTGTCCTTCCACACCCTGAAAAAATGCGGTAAGGTCAAAGTTCTTCCACGAAAGATCTATACTTCCTCCATAATAAAATTTAGGATAAGCTCCCGGAACAACAACACGGTCTTTAGAATCAATAACGCCGTCCCGATTCGCATCTTCATATTTCAGATCACCAGGTTTTGGATTATAAGGCTGCTTTGGAGATTTTTCAATTTCAGCCTGATTCTGAAAGATTCCGATCCATTTGATCATATAAAAGGAATTGAATGGGAGGCCTTCCTGGATAATGTTATTGCCATTATAAGAAGGAGCTTTAACAGTAAGCACTTCATTTTTATTAGTAGAGAAATTAAAACTGACACCATATCTGAAATCACCTAGCTGCTGGTGGTGACCTATTTCCAACTCCCATCCGGTGTTTTTCATTTTTCCGTAATTGACTGTAGGGGCAGATAATCCTATACTGGCAGGTATTGGTATTTGATAAAGAATATTATCTGTCACTTTATTATACCAGTCTACTGTAGCGGTAAATAGTCCGTTTTTTATGTCCATATCAAAGCCGAAGTCTGTCATGGTGGTTGTTTCCCATTTTAATGTTTTATCCACGAGGCGGGTTAACTGTACTCCCGGTTCAAGTACGTTAAATGGATATGCAGTTGTAGACAAGAGGTCCTGATAAGGATATAATCCTACATTTTGATTACCTAATTGTCCCCAGGATCCTCTGATCTTCAGATTACTCAACCAATGGTATTTTTGTATGAAAGACTCTTCAGAAATCCTCCAGGCTGCTGATAAAGACGGGAAGAACCCCCAACGGTTGTTTGGAGAAATCCTGGAAGTACCATCATAACGTGCATCTGCTTCAAACAAATACTTGCTATTATAATTATAATTGACGCGCCCGAAAAACGATTGAATGCCCCACCCGTTAGCCGTACCGGAATTGGTTTGTCCCAAAGCGGAACCTGCATTGAGCTCTTCGATGCTCGTGGTAGGGAAGGTCACTCTTGCCCCTGCAAGCTGCCTGTAGGAATTGGATTCCTGGTTATAGCCAGCCAGTATGTTGATATGGTGGGCATCATTGATAATCTTATGATAACTTACCGTTGAATACACAGTTGTTAATAAGCTTTGGTTGTAGTTTTCGCTAACGCCGAGGTGTACAGGCGCATTGTTGTGGGCATAAGTGCTATCTTTAAAATAGTAATTTTTAACTGCCGATTCATGCAATTTGCTAAAGTAGTCGTCAAGGGTAACGGCTCCTTTTGAGTACCACTCGAAATTCTTACCCAGTTTTACATTCACATAAAACTGTGAAGATATATTA
>CAXSIE010000469.1:0-2603 GCA_964237295.1 uncultured Flavihumibacter sp.
CAGGTATTTTCCATTAGTACAGTTATTCGTTGTTGCGTTGTTTATCATCATTACCATTATTTCAATCACTACCCGTAACCAGGCAACACAGAACCAGGTATGGGCGGGCATGGCAAAGGAAACGGCGCATCAATTAGGCACTCCTATATCTTCATTGGAAGGTTGGGTAGAGATGCTGAAAGAAGAAAGCATCAACCAGTCAATAACCAGGGAGCTGAAAAAAGATGTAGATCGCTTAAAATTAGTATCAGACCGTTTTGGTAAGATAGGCAGCATTCCCCAGTTGGAAGCCACCGACCTGCTGGACCAGATAGAACGAATGGTTGAGTACATCAAAAAAAGAGCACCCGGAAAAGTGAGCTTTAGCATTGATACCGGAGAAGCAGAAAAGATCGAGGCTAAAATATCCGCCCCGCTTTTCGATTGGGTAATAGAGAACCTTCTAAAAAATGCGTTGGACGCAATGGAAGGTAAAGGCATGATCTCGATAATAATTAAAGACCTTCCTGAAGCGATACTCATTGATGTGAAAGATACGGGCAAAGGTATTAGTTCCGGTAACCTCCGCAGTATCTTCAAACCCGGTTTTACTACAAAAAAACGGGGCTGGGGATTGGGACTAAGTCTTTCCAAACGCATCATCGAACAGTATCATAAAGGGCAGCTTTTTGTGAAACATTCCGAGTTAGGAAAGGGTACTACCTTCAGGATCGTGCTAAAGAAATAATCGCAGTTTTCCTGCCACGAAGACACGAAGGCACTAAGTAACACAAAGAAATCTTTGTGTTACTTAGTGCCTTCGTGTCGAAAATCTTTCAACTTAATTAAAAAACCTTTTACATTTACAATTCTAAATTGCGGAGGTGGCGAAATTGGTAGACGCACTACTTTGAGGTGGTAGCGCCGTAACTGGCGTGGGAGTTCGAATCTCCTCTTCCGCACTGAAAGTTAAACCCTTTGCAAACCTTGATCAGATTGCAAAGGGTTTTTTGTAGGAGATCCTGGCTGTTAACTTTGATAAGGCGAACCTCAGGTAAATTTTTTATCCAAATACGCGCTCGATAGTCCAGTATGCTGCTATCAAAGCAATCAATATCGATATGGGATAGACGATAAACTTTTTATACCACAACTGTTTTCCGAAGGGAATAATAATAAACAGGAACACGCCGAAGATCACGGCTATCTGTCCGATTTCCACGCCGGCATTGAAAGATAAGATAGAAGTATAAAACTTATTACGTGGCAATCCTATCTCATTTAATGCGCTGGCGAATCCCATTCCATGTATCAGTCCGAACATAAATACCACCAATATGCGCCATGGCTTTAATTCATTCAATAAAATATTTTCTACAGCAACAAATAAAATTGATAACGCGATGATGGGCTCTACCACCGCGCTGGGCGCGATTATGATGCTCTTCATGCTGAGGGCAAGCGTTATGGAATGAGCCACTGTAAAAGCAGTAGCCTGCCACAAGATTGTTTTTATTTTGGTGCTTAAAAGGCAGAGCCCGACAACAAACAGAATATGATCACTTCCTGCAGGAATGATATGACTGACTCCTAATTTAAGATAGTACCAGATTACATGATCTAAGGGAGCTTTTTCGAGTGCGTAGTTAATAGTATGTGCAGAAAGACTTTGGCCAGCCAGACATAATACCGATAATAGAACAAAATACAGGATCCAATCGTTGTTTTTGATCTGTTTCACAAGTTGTAATTATTATGCGCGGCCAAAGGTACCTAAAGTTCCCTCAACACGCCTTCACTTTCAACTTTTAAAGATCCGGAAATATTCGGATTATTTTTGAGCGCTTCCTGTAATGTTGCTTTAGCAAGATCCTTCTGACCGGCTCTTGCATAAACAAGTCCTGCCCTGCAAAGCAATGAAGGGTTCTTGCAATGTGTTTTTAAAGCCGTATTAATATAGGGTAACGCTTTTGCGTAATCACCCTTTTTATAATACACCCAGGCAACGGTTTCATTAACATCAATATTTTCAGGGCGGCGGTTGTATTCCAGTAGGGCATGCTCCAGCGCCTGATCGTAATTATTAATTTTAAGATAAGCATAAGCAAGCTCCCGGTCGGCATAGTGGCCGATGCTTTCGTTTTTTTGTCCGAGTTGCGCATCCTTACTCATTCCGTCAATCACCTGTTTTGAAAGGATGTCTGCTTTTTCCTTCTTGTCAGCCAGGTGATACACATCTACCAGTTCTTCTTTAAAAGCGTAATCATTCACTAAGGAATCAGCGCTCAGGTAATAAGTAATGGCTTTGTTATAATCTTTTGATGCCAGGGCGATGCGTGCCATGCCGGCAAGAGCATAAGCATAAGAAGGTCTTTCCTGAAGTGCAATAGTGTAATGCATTTCTGCATATTTAAGCTCACCGGTATTTTCATAAAGATGTGCTAACTGAACCCTGCTCCATTCGGTGGCTTCATCACCGGGGGCTCCTGCCTGAACAGCCATCTTCATAGCATCAATAGCTCCGGGGTAATCACCATAAATTTCCCTAAGATAAGATATCCTGGAATAAGACCTCAGGTCTGGACGAATAGAGACCATCTTATCTGAATTCTCAACAGCGGCCG
>CAXSIE010000469.1:2613-3204 GCA_964237295.1 uncultured Flavihumibacter sp.
TTCAACACAGCCGTCTACAATGATGCCATAAACAAAAGCATTCTAAGGATTGATCTTTTGGGCTTTTTCAGCGGTAGCCAGGCCGTCGGCAAAATGATGTTGCGAGAGATAGATAAGGCTTTTATAAATAAGCGCTGTAAAATTGCTGGAATCTTTATTTAGGACAGTGTTGATATATTTCATTGCAGCCATATCATAATAAACATAATTACCCGTAATGCGGGCCTCCTGAATGAACAATGCGGCGAGTGCCAGCAATGACTTTTCATCATCAGGATTTTTTTTAATGGATGCTATAAGAGAATTTGCCGAGCTTTTCATGGAAGCCCATTCCTGTGAATTTACCAACGGCCCTTTTCGTTGCTGCAACTCGTATACCGCTGCAGCCTTGTTTTTTTCATCCCGGCGGTTCTTAAAAATGATCAATACTATCGCAGAAAAGAAAAGGATCAGTACAATGATGTAAATAGAACTTTTTTTCATGATGATGAATTACTTGCTTTAAGCAGTCAGTTATAAAGAAAAGGAGCAGGTAGCGTTTATATATACGACCTGGGCAACCGTAGGGATTGACAAATTTTGGGTTAGAAA
>CAXSIE010000469.1:3232-4373 GCA_964237295.1 uncultured Flavihumibacter sp.
GGGTAGCATTATTTTTCTGTGTAAGAAATTATGCCACCCCTTCGGAGTTTATATGCTTGATCTTTATAGCTGATGACGGCGTTAAGCCGCAGCTATCTAATTCTTTACTACCCTAACAGCTTGTTTCAGGACACCGTTCTTCAAGGCTTTTACAAAATACACTCCTCTTGCAAGGTTGGTGCTTTGCAGCAGAACATGGTAGTTACCGGCATCCTGACGGTTATCTACCAGGGTTCTAAGGTAATTTCCGTTCAGGTCGTACACTGCTATTGTAATGTGAGCAGGAGTTTCCACACGGTACGTAATAGTAGTATTGCCAACGAACGGATTGGGTGAAGTAGACATAAATACTTCCGGCGCCGACATGCCCATCGTGCTATTCACTGTAGGTGACAATACAGGAGGCTGCGTATAATCAACAGCAAGTCCTGCGCAATTACAAGTGCCCGGCCATGGGGTTTGTACATAAGGATAAGAAGTTTTAAAAGTGGTATCGTTTGCTTCTATCCCGGTAGTATAACCCAGTGTTCCCAGGAGTTGCGGTGTAAGAGGAGAACCGCCTGCGGTATAATCATCATACCATAAGCCAACGGCTGCCAGAACAATACCGCCTACAGCCTGTAGTTCAATGCGGGTGACATCATCTTCTAACCTGCGGCCGTTAGGAAATCCATCCATATTTGGAATAAATTCAAGGTTCGAGTTGGTATTATAAGCCGGATCAACCAATCCCAGAACGGCTGCCTGTACAAGACCCAGGGAGCTGAATTTTGCATCTGTTCTTTTCGTAGCCGGAACAGCCATATTCAGGCGGAGCATATCACCACCATTAGGCAGGAAGTTATTGATAAAAGGTTTTCCTGATGCCAAAGGATTTCCGGCTTTGCCGGTAGCCAACTGGTAAGGAATCAGGTTTGGAACACCGGTATGAAAAATGGGCCAAATATCCACTGAACGTGGCTTACCGGCGGCAGGTAACAATAGCTTACCTGCGATGGCATCATCCAGCGCAGTTCCTGCAAGTGCAGGGTTGCCTTTCAGTATATATAAGCCATCATGACCGTTTCTGAAATCAAATACTCCCAATGATTTACTCTGGATGCGTAGTGGTTTCAAAGCAGGCACGGCACCACCGTACTGG
>CAXSIE010000470.1:0-4372 GCA_964237295.1 uncultured Flavihumibacter sp.
TATTTGCTATAATGTGCACTCACTCATCAACAATATAACCACTATGCTTTCAAAAAGAAGAAGAACAATTATCACTATTTCAATTATATTTTTATCTGTAAGTATTAATAAAATTTCTACCGCACAAACACTTACGCTTAATCGTCCAAAACTGGTTGTTGGCATTGTGGTAGATCAAATGCGATGGGATTACCTGTACCGCTATTACGACCGTTACAAGGAAGGAGGCTTTAAACGCATGCTGGGCGAAGGGTTTAGTTGTGAGAATACTTATATCAACTACATGCCATCATTTACCGCGGTAGGTCATAGCACAATATTTACAGGTTCCATACCGGCCATTCATGGCATTACCGGCAACGACTTTGTTGATCAGATGAGTGGTAAAAGCATATACTGCACCGAAGATCCGGGTGTGGAATCTGTTGGTTGCAATAACAACGCGGGTAAAATGTCTCCCCGCAATTTGCTTGCATCTACAGTTACAGATGAATTAAGGCTGGCAACCAATTACCAGTCAAAAGTTGTGGGAATTTCATTAAAAGACAGGGCCTCTATTTTACCTGCCGGCCATTCAGCCAATGCCGCTTTCTGGTTTGACGACGCTTCGGGCAACTTTATAACCAGCACTTATTACATGAATGACCTGCCGGATTGGGTAAAACAATTCAATAACGTTAAAGAGCCGGAGAAGCTATTGGCCAGTGGCTGGAAAACGTTATATCCCATTAATACATATACTCAGAGCAGTGAAGACAATGTGCCCTGGGAAGGAACTTTTCCCGGAGAAACCACCCCGGTATTTCCGCACGATATGGCGCAGATCTATAAACAAAGTCGTGGTAGCTTCCGAAGCACCCCTTACGGTAATACCCTCACGGCAGAATTTGCTAAAGCAGCCATTGAAGGCTATAAACTGGGAACAGGAAAAGCTACTGATTTTTTAACGATCAACTTTGCATCAACCGATTATGTGGGGCATATGTACGGCCCTAATTCCATTGAAGTGGAAGATACTTATCTTCGCCTCGATATGGAGTTGGCAAGCTTCTTCCGGTATTTAGATCAAAAATTAGGAAGGGGTAATTACCTTATATTTTTAACTGCCGACCATGGGGCCGCTAACTCTATAAAATATATGCAGGCTCATGGATTTACTTCCAATGTTTTAAGTGTTAAGACCCTGATGACAAAGTTGAATGAAGTTCTTAAAACAACATTCGGTGTGGATACTTTGATTTATTCAGGAACCAATTACCATGTTAATTTTAATACAATCAAAATCGAACAAAAGCACCTGAATTATGACTCGATAAAAAAAGTTGCCGTTGATTGGTTGCAACGGCAGCCGGGAGTTCAGTATGCCATTGATATAGCACATCTTGAAACGTCGTTTGTTGTTGAGCCGGTAAGAAGTATGATCATCAACGGTTACAATCAAAAACGCACAGGGGCGGTGATCATCATTCCTGAACCCGGATGGTTCGAAGGATCGGAAAAAGGTACTACCCATGGCACCTGGAATCCGTACGACACGCACCTTCCCCTTCTTTTTATGGGTTGGAACATTAAGCATGGTTCTACAAACAATGTGGTTAACATGACAGACATTGCACCAACTATTTCCGCATTGCTTCACATTCAGATGCCGGGCGGCTCGGTAGGCAAGCCGATCGTTGAGGTGATGAAGGACAAATGATTAATGGTTAATAATTAATGATTAATTAGGAATACAAGTAGGTACAGCTACAGTTTTTCAATAATTTAAGGCTTGTATGCAAGCGCCTGGTAACGCTGACTTACATCAATAATTAATCATCAATAATTAATAATTAATCATTCATAACTGATACCCCATACCTGCTCCTAATCATTTACCATTATAATTTCCCGAAACTTGCATTAATAAGACAGTTTGCAATAATAGAATGGCAATTTCGTTCTAATCGCTTGATTTGAGCAGTAATAATATGATCCGAAAGTTTCATTGGCTATTCCTTCACTGAATAGTAAGCACCAATGATCCGTTCCAACAAGACTTAACGATTTCAATTTTATATTTTAAATTGTAAATACTTATTTACCATATCATAATGTTTAAATTTTTCTGCTTAATTATACTTGTTTGTAATTATAATCTTTGCTTTTCCAATGATAGGGTAATTATAGATAGCACCCTCACAATGAGGTTCATCGGCAAAGAGATAAATTACCTCGAAGACATCACTAACAAAATGAGTTTTGATGATGTGCTTCATTCAGGCAGCTTTATGCCTCTGAATAAAGATATTGCCAATTTCAAGGTATCGGAATCAGCTTTCTGGTTAAAATTTACTATCACTAACATAAATAATCAAAAGAAAAAATTTATTGAAGTTGTTCAGCCGCTATTATCCGTAGTTAATTTTTACTGTTCCGACAGTAATAAAATTTACACGGTTACCAATGGCGGACAGCATTATAAATTCAGCAAAAGAAAATATGCTGAAAGCGCTGCTTTTCTTTATGACCTGGACCTGAAACCGGGAGAAGAAAAAACTTATTACTTAAAAATACAAGGCCACACCCAGCTTCTTGTGCCCGTACAGATCATTACACGGGATGCGTTAAACAAAACCATCTCCAACCGCGACTTATGGTTCGGTATCTATTGCGGTATCATCATAGTAATGGTATTGTACAACATTTTTATATACATGAGTACCCGTGACAGGAGTTACCTCTATTATGTTTTGCATACCTTATTTGTTGGCCTTACCCAGGCTTCCTTATTGGGATATACTTATAAATATCTATGGCCCAACTTCCCCTGGTTTGGCATCTATAGTAATTTCCTTTTTACAAGCCTTGTTAGTATTATAGGCGTGCAATTTCTTATTGAATTCATGCATGTTAAAAAGACGGCCCCTATATTCTTTAAAATTCTGAAGGTGTTCCAAAGCATATATATTCTTTACCTGTTAACAAGTTTGTTAGGTTATTATTCTGAAACTTACGGGGCTATTTTATTAACGCAATCCATGATCGCCATCTTTATCCTTGTAATTTCAATCTACTTATATAAACAAGGATTTGCGGAGGCAAAATATTATTTAATAGGCTGGTCATCCCTTATGCTGGGGATTATAGTGTATGTTGCTAAAGACTTTGGCCTTTTGCCATATAATAACTTAACGGCTTACTCACTGCTGTTTGGTTCTTCTGCTGAAGTTACGCTGCTTGGTTTCGCCCTTGCCGATAAAATAAACATCTATAAAATTGATAAGGAAAGATCACAGGAAGAAGCAATACAGGCGCTTCGGGAAAATGAACGAATTGTTAGAGAACAGAATACAATGCTTGAAAATAAAGTTACCGAAAGAACCATGGAACTCAACATCGTTAACAACGACCTTAATAAGGTATTGAAAGATCTTAAAGATGCGGAAGGCCATTTGGTTGAATCAGAAAAAATGGCCGCACTGGGTCAGCTAACGGCAGGTATTGCCCATGAAATCAATAATCCGATAAATTTTGTTACATCTAATGTTGTTCCCTTGCAACGTGACATAGATATTTTGCTTGATATGATCAACACTATTGAAGATGTGGGGTTATCGGAAATGTCTTTACCGGAGAAGCAGAAGCAGATAGAAGAATATAAGGAAGAAGCGGATTTTGATTATCTAAAAACGGAAATCAGTCACCTTATAAAAGGTATTAGTGAAGGCGCCAACAGAACCGCTTCCATAGTTAAAGGCCTTCGTATTTTTTCACGCGTAGACGAAGACGATCTTAAGACAGCGGATATTAATGAATGCCTGGAATCTACCACGGTATTGGTGAACAATCTATTGAATAACAAAATAACCCTGGTGAAAGAATATGGTGGTATTCCCATGATTGAATGTTATCCGGGTAAGCTTAACCAGGTTTTCCTTAATATTATATCTAACGCAATCCATGCTATTAACAAACAAAACGGAGATAACACAACCGGGCTGCTTACAATCAAAACCAGTTCGGCAGAAAACGAAATATCCGTAAGCATTAAAGACAATGGAACCGGGATGGATGATAATACCAAAAAGAAAATATTTGAGCCCTTTTTTACTACTAAGGCTGTAGGCGAAGGCACAGGCTTAGGAATGTCCATCGTTTATAATATTATTAAAAAGCATAACGCGCGCATTAAAATTAATTCAGAATTAGGCAAGGGAACGGAATTTATTATTGATTTACCTATTATTCATTCGTAACAGTCAACTAACAGTGGTGGCAGCGCAAGAGAAAATAAAAATTTTGTATGTAGATGATGAAATCAATAACCTTGTTGGTTTCAAAGCCAGCTTTAGGTTTGATTACAAAATTTTTACAGCCAATAATATCCCTG
>CAXSIE010000471.1:0-991 GCA_964237295.1 uncultured Flavihumibacter sp.
TGTATAAATTATATGAACCTTACAACCGCAAGGTCTGCACGAAGAGCAAAAGAAATCGGCATAAGAAAAGTAACGGGCTCATCGAGAAAACAATTGATTTTTCAGTTTCTCAGTGAGTCGTTGCTTACTGCTTTTGTTGCGGTGTTATTGAGTGTACTACTGATAATCATTTTATTGAATGTTTTTAATTCCATATCAGGAAAGGCATTTACCATGCATACCTTGTTTCAACCGTATAATATTCTTCTGTTGCTTGGCATTGCTTTATTTACGGGTTTGGCGGGAGGCAGTTATCCTGCTTTATATCTTTCAGGATTCAAACCAATAAGTATTTTAAAAGGCGCTCTCTCAAAAGCATCAGGCAATGTAAACCTCCGTCGTACATTGGTAGTGTTGCAGTTTTCTGTTTCAATGATTATGCTTATCTGCACATGGGTAGTGTATTCGCAGCTTTCATATTTACGTAAGAAAGACCTTGGTTTTAATAAAGACCAGGTGATGACCGTAACGGTGAATACAGGTGAAGATGAACGCTCCAAGATATCGGCTATGAACAATGAATTTCGCAGCCTGCCTGGCATCAGGGATGTTGGCACCGGCAATTCTTACCCCGGAAGTGCAAACGTTAACCTGAATCTTTTTTCTGTAGAAAGTAAAAATGGTTATGTTGATAAAGGGATTGAATCTTATGGTATTGATGAAAATTTTTTAAAGTCACTTAGTATTCCTGTGGTTAAAGGCCGCAGTTTTTCAAACCTTGCCGACACACTGCACAGCATTATGGTGAATGAGGCAATGGTAAAGCATTTTGGATGGGACAATGCTATTGGAAAGCGGGTGAAATTTCCCGGCGATACTTCCGGCCGTTATTTAGAAGTGGTAGGAGTGATTAAAGATTTCAATCAGAAATCTTTATATAACCCCATCGCGCCGCTGCTTTTGTTTTTTTCTCCCAACAGTAATGTAATACAGTTAAAGATGAACCCGGGCA
>CAXSIE010000471.1:1001-4367 GCA_964237295.1 uncultured Flavihumibacter sp.
TGAGTTCATCTATTGCCAAACTAGAAACTACCTGGAAAAAATATTTTCCGCAATTGCCATTTGAATATAAATTCCTGGATGAAGACTTTAATTCTCAATATGCAGCCGATCAGAAACGGGGAAAAATTTTTGCAGCCTTTTCCATACTTACCATAGCAATTACCTGCCTTGGGCTATTGGGATTAATCGCTTTTACTACCGAGCAAAGGCAAAAAGAAATCAGTATACGAAAAATAATGGGAGCCGGCATCATGCAGATCATTCCTTTAATCACTTCCAACTTTGTTTTACTTGCCGGTATTTCATGCCTTATCGCCTTTCCGGTAGCTTACTTATTTATGAGTAACTGGCTGAAAATATTTCCTTACAACACCGGTTTAACAATAACACCATTTTTACTTTCAGCAATAATTGTATTGCTTATTACAATGCTTACAGTAATATCTCATACAGTAAAAGCGGCGATTGCAAATCCTGTAAAGAGTTTGAGAACGGAATAGAACCACGGCAGGGTGACAGGGAGGAACACAATGTTAACTGAAAATACATACATTCAGTTAACACTGTGTTCCTCCCTGTCTCCCTGCCGTGGTTCAAAAAACACTTACAAGTTTAGTTACTATCTTTCAATACGTAATTTCATGCTTAACTTAACACTAGTTAAATCTGAATAACTATATAATTATTTTCAAGGCTTTAAAAATTAAAACAAATATTCTTTACACATTATTGTAACCTGTCGAACACAGTTCTCCTGTAAGTTTCCGATAACGGAATCATTTTATCACCCACCCATACCTGGTGTTTTGCGATCTTTTCCAACCTGGAAAAATTTACTATAAAGGATTTATGAATCCGGATAAACCGGTTAGGGGGCAATCTTTCTGCTGCTTCCGCCAACGTCATTCTGGCCATTGTTCTTTTTTCTTTTTCCTGAAATATCAGGTAATTGTCACTGGCTTCCACATACAGCAAATTTGTCAGGTTGATTTTTATCCAGTTATAGCCATCTTTAATAAAAAAGCTTTCTACTGTTTCATTGGAAGGCAGCAACTGTTCGGATGCACGGGTACAAGCCGTTAAGAAGCGTTCGAAGCTAATGGGCTTGAGCAGGTAGTCGGTAACTGCCAGGTCGAAACCCTGTACGGCATAACTGGCATAAGCTGTAGTAAAAATAATATTGGTTTTACCGCTGATGATCTTTGCCAGTTCAATACCGGAAAGATCGGGCATTTGAATGTCCAGCAATACCAGGTCAACAGGCGTATGCCGTATGTATTCGAGGGCCAGCAGGGTGCTTAAAAAAGTTTGTTGCAATGATATAAAAGGAACCCGGGCAGCATGTGCTTGTAGAATATTCAGCGCGATTGGCTCATCATCAATGGCAATACAGGAGATCAAGGGTTTGTATTTATTTTAGTAATTTTTCAATCTGCTTATACAGTTCGCCTGCTTACGATGGCCGCTCAGCCTGTAAGTTTTGAAAGGTTCCTGCTTTGTCAACAAGTATATACCAGGGAAGCTTTTTACTCTTTCCGGTCCATACGCCTTTTATCCATCCTGGATAGTGACTTGCACCTGTGCATAAGCTTACAGTAATAAAAGTAGTATGGATAAAATAAGTTTCTTGTAAAATTTACAAGGGGTTTAATAACTTACGATAACTGAATACCGAGCTGTACGGTATATTGGTTTTTATTACGGTTTGTTTTTAAGGTATGTTTTCCTGGATAAAGAAGCAGTAATCTTTTCTTTGCATTGCTGATGCCGGTACCCGTGCCTTCCTGGTTGCCGGCAATGCTGTTCCGGATAGTCATATCAAGATGGCACTTGCTTACAGATAGCTGCAGGTCCATGTAACAGTCATGATTGATGCTTAAGCCATATTTAAATGCGTTCTCAATAAAGGGAAGCAGGATAAGCGGTGCAATCATGCAGGAGGGTTGTTCATAACGGATGTTGGTAACTACATGCCGGTTAATATTTTCCGGAAGCCGGATTCTTTGCAGTGCAATATATTCTTCCATAAAAACGATCTCCTGTTGCACCGGTACAAAATCTGCGGCAGTTTCATTCAATACATACCGCATCAGGCCAGACAGTTTTTCGATGCTGGATGCCGTTGCAGTCGCCTGTTCGGCCAGTGCCGAGCCGTAAATGCTGTTCAAAGTGTTGAATAAAAAATGAGGCTGTATCTGCTCCTTTAGCGCATGCAGTTCTGCCTGCGATTTTTCATAGAGCCGCTCTGCTTTAAAGATTCTTTTGCCTATAAATTCAAGTACCACGGGATATACAAAAGCATACCCGGCTATAAACCAGAAAGGTTCGGAAAGCGAACCCTGCGGATATCCGGGGCCATGTTGTATACGGTTAAAAAGCCACAGCAAGGCGGTGCCCGCAATGCCGGTACCCAGCGAACCGGCAATAAATATCCAGGTACTTTTTTTATAAAAGAAATAATGGTTAAGTTCCACCAGCAATAGCACGAGCAGGATGAGCAGGGGAGTTGCCTGATGCAGGTTCAGGTTTACAAAGCGGTCCCAAAGAGAATAGTTTTTTATTGTAATACCGAGTGCATTGGTATAATACAGGTAAGTAATAATACCGGTAAGGTTAATGATCCCCCAGATCAGTACAGAATGCAGGAGCCATTTTTGCCAGAAGGAAAGCTTTTTGTTATCCATGTTTTATTTTTCATCAAAGCAAGAGCATTTATAAAACCGGATAAAATCAATGGGGTGAAAGCCGATGAATACGTGGTGTACAAGTGCTTACTGCCTGCGCAGATTGTATTCATGTAATGCTGCCGGTTACTAACTTTCGGGAAAGCTTAATGATAAAATCCAGGTATTCACTTCCAAATTGAAGTACATTACATTCAATCATGCACTAATGAACAAGAAAAAATTCCTTTTCACAATACACCTTGTAGGTTTTCTTTTAACTTGCACTTATTTGGAAATTGCTGCTCAAGATATTGCGGTCTGGCTTACTAACCCTGACAAGTCTGCGCTTTTTCAATTGCAACCGCAAAGCCTGTCATTTACTGGTGTTAGCGGCTTTACTCCTGTAATAATAATTGATGAAAAGCAAACTTATCAAACTATAGACGGCTTTGGATACGCATTAACAGGTGGAAGTGCCATGCACATCGTGAGGATGACCAAGTCGGCCCGGGCCGCCTTGCTAAACGAACTATTCTCAACCAAGGGAAATAACATAGGCGTCAGCTATCTCCGGATAAGCATAGGAGCTTCCGACCTGAATGACCGCGTGTTTTCATACGACGACCTGCCCGATGGTGAAACGGATCTGCAGATGAGCCGTTTTGATTTAGGGCCCGATAAAAATGATGTTATACCGGTG
>CAXSIE010000472.1:0-1118 GCA_964237295.1 uncultured Flavihumibacter sp.
TAACATCTTTCCGGCCACTTACGATTTGTGCCGTTAGATTGGCACGTTGTAACGGAGAAGAATAAACAGCATCAAATGAATGATGCTTTAATTGTTCATATACCAGCTCAGCCTGTTTAATTCCATGCTCAGTCAATGGAAGATCGGTGCGTCCGCAATACCTGTTACCGTCTGCATTCCATGCTGTTTGCCCGTGACGCAATAAGTAAACATTAAGCATACGCTTCTTTTTTGATGTATTCTTTTTCAATTTGTGTCAGTGCCTTTGCTGCCTGCATGATACCTGTAAAGTGGGTTTTGGATGCAGCAAGTATTGCAGCACCGAAAGCGCCTGTTATATGCTTCGTTTTATAAACAGGCAGGTTCAAAACATTACTCCGGATAGTAAGCCAGACATCACTGTTGCTGGCACCGCCTGCCGTATAGATCGCTTTTACTTTTTCGCCAGACAGTTTTTCTATCTTTTCATAGGCGTAACGTTCTATGTACGCTACGCCTTCCATGTTCGCAGCAAAACGTTCTGTGTCAGACATATCTTCTGTCTCAAATCCCTCGGCGTTGGGCGCCACAAATGGGAAACGTTCCCCCTGCTGACGAAGCGGATAAGCTATTTTTCCTGTCGGGATCAATTGCCTGGCTTGTTCATTTAAAACTGCCAGGTCGCCCTTAAAGTCTTTCGTTACCCAGTCGGCACCGATGTTACTGGCGCCACCTGGCATCCAGTATCTTTCAGGATGGCGATGGTTATACAAACTGTCTTCCGGGTCCTTTATTTTCTGTTTTGTAACCCCTTTCACCACCAGGGTGGTACCGATCGTGGTATTCCAGTCGCCAGGGTTCACCGCACCCGATGCAATCTGAGAAGCACATCCATCGGTCATTCCTGCAACAACCAGGATGTCATCTTTCAGACCCAGTTTTGTTGCCAACGCAGCACCCAGCATCCCGACCGGAATTCCTGAAGGAACTACTTCCGGAAACCATTCTTTTTGTAACGGAAGTTTTTTGTATAAATATGAAGGCCACTCGTTTCGCTCCAAATCGTATCCGGATTTCAGCACGTTTGTATAATCAGTGATTGCCCATTTTCCGCTAAGCATTCCTATAATGTAATCGGT
>CAXSIE010000472.1:1128-4360 GCA_964237295.1 uncultured Flavihumibacter sp.
GATCCATTTGTTTATCCTTGCCGCTTTATCAGGGAAGTTATTTACAAACCAAACCATTTTCGATAATCCGCTTGAACTGTTAAATCCGGTATAACCGCTATTATGATATTGCAAAGCCATCTCCCTGCATAAAATCCCTTCGGCTTCAGAACGTTTGTCACTGTACATGATCGCATTGTACAGTGGCTTATTATGTATGTCAAGCGGTATAACGGTACCTGAAGTTGAGGTAACGGAAACCGCTTTAATTTGTTTCAGAGCAACAAGATGTTTTGCCTTAGAGACCAGTTTCTGTAAGGAACCCAGGCAGGACCGCCACCAATCCGATGTTGATTGTTCTTCGCGTGATTCCCTGCTTAAAAAAAAATTTTCTTCCTCTTCAGCAATCATGTTGCCTTTTTCATCGATTAATACCACCCTGGCTCCCTGCGTACCTATGTCAATTCCTAAAAAATAAGATGCTGTCATGCTGTCTCCTCCCCTGCGCGTTGCCTGAAACCGTTGCGAACTTCTTTCCATTCTTTGTACCTGGCAGCTTCAACGTTGTTAGCTTGTGGAAGCACTTCTTCCGTGACCGCTGACAGATCTGCCTTTAAGCCTAATGCTTCGCTGCAAACAAGGGCCGCGCCTGCTACGGAAGCCTGCTGGTAGCCTTCCCTTATTAAAATTTTTATCCCGGTGAGGTTTGCAATAAACTGCCGCAATAAAGTGCTTTGAAACCCGCCGCCGCAAGCCCAGACAAACTCAGGTGTATTTCCGGTAACACTGCAAAGTATTTCCAGGTTTTCTTTGATAGCACAGGCTATATCCCATAAAGTAGCGCGGACAAAACTTGCACGCGTTAATTCGTAAGATACCGGCGTATTAAAAATAAATCCGCCTTTTGTAACGGGCGTTTTTTCTTCGGCCACCAGGGATCCTAACGACGCAACACAGTGAGAGGTGGCATTTTCTGCCAATTCTTTTTCAATTATATCATAGCTTTCATTAGGATAAAAAATTTCTTTTAACCGTTGAAAGTTCAGGCCTGTTACGCCTGCATTTGCTTCCAATATAAAATTAGCGGCATCAATATGCCTGTTTGTCCAGGTACGTTCCCGGTCATCGGTGATATACCCGCTTACAATTTTTACTATAGGGGTGGTTGTACCCGAGACAATGATGATGTCATTAACGGATGGTTGTGTGCTTTTGATGGCAAGCTGGGTATCCGCTCCACCAACTACCACTAGCGCATCCGGGTTAATGCACAGTAACGCTGCATACCCAGGTAAGATTTTACCCGATATAGATCCTGAAGATTGCAGGGAGGGAAGCACCTTATCTTCTATGCCAAAAATTTCACATAATTCATGTGACCATTCTTTTTTAGCCACATCATACAATAATGTTTCAGATGCCTGTGAATGCTCGTAACCCATTACACCACTTAACCGGTATTGCGCCCAATCACTGATGCTGAGTATTTTTGATAACCGGTTATAAATTTCAGGACGCCTGTTCTTAACGCCGATCAATTTAAATGCTGAAAAAAGAGAAGTCGGGTAACGGCCGGTCAGGGAATATACATAGTGTTTGTCTTTGATAATGTTTTCCCACTCACGGCCCCTGTGATCATGATTGGATAGTGCTATAAGAGATTTGCCGTCTTCATCAATTAAAACTATTCCTTCTCTCTGGCTAGAGGCCGTAATCGCCTGAATGGATACTTCCGGTAATTGTTGCACTGCTTTTTGGATCATCAGCATAATCTGATCCCATAACTGATCAGGGTGAAGGGACAGTGCATCAGGGTATAATTCATCCTTTACATAATGCAGGTTATCCCTTTCCAGGTGCAATATTTTTCCTGCCTGGTCGGTGATGGCCACACGTACGTTGCCGGTACCGATATCAATAATAAGATAACCTTTTTGCTGTGTCATGTATTATAATTTGGAAGAATCAGATAGCAGCATCTCTTTGTTAAATAGTAATCTTCCGGAGGATGGTTTATGTAAAAACCAGTCAAAAATCGCTTCATTCATAATGTCTGCATGATGATCTTCCACTTCGAAGGTTGCGCCTGCAATATGGGGTGTGGCCAGAACATTCGGCATGTGAATTATTTCAATGTCCAATGCACCAGGGGGCTCGTGATCGAATACGTCGAGTATAGCTCCTCTTATCCTGTTATTCTTCAGTGTTTCATAAAGATCATTCGGGTTTACAACTACCGCACGTGCCGTATTTACAAAAATAGCATCGGGCTTCATTAGTGATAGTAAGCTTTTGCCAACCATTCCTTTTGTATATTCATTTACAGGAAGGTGGATGGATACGATATCACTTGTTGTAAAAACATCTTCTAGGGTTGTTTTTTTGTACGCAGCGTCTGATGATTTAATGAAAGGATCATAAAACTGAATGTTGCAGGGAAACCCTTTTACGAGACCGGCAATACGTTGTCCGACTGCACCAAAACCTACCATGCCAATGGTTTTACCTGCAAGCTCATTTCCTTTAAACTGAAGGTATGAAGTATGTGCACCTTCACCCCAGTCGCCTGCTTTTAGCCAGTTGATACCTGCGAGTGTATTGCGCATAAAAGTAACTACGTTGGCTACAAACATTTCAGCAACAGCCTGTGCATTACGGGCCGGCGTGTAAAACACAGGAATGCCTGCTTCAGTGGCTTTTTCAACAGCAACATTTGATGGTGTGCCACGGCAAACACCGATAAACCGGAGGTTAGGATACAATGCAATTACCTTTTCGGTTACAGTATCATGTTCTGTTATCAAAGCTTCCGCACCGGTTTCGCGTAACAGCTCAATCAACTCTGCTTCATTATATGCACGGCCTTGCGGCTTCCAGGGTTTGTAAATAATTTCGCCGATGGTTTCATGTAACTTTTCCTGAGCTGCTGTTGTGTAAGGTGCAGTTACTAGTATTTTCATAATCCTTTTTTCTGTTAACGTTGTAATATAGCTGATAACTTTAAGGAGTTATACAACCACATCTTTTTTTCCGGCTATAGTGTTCAAAGCTGCTTCGTTTTCTAAATGATTACTTGTTTTAGCGTTGTCGGGCAGGGTAATAAACCTGGTTAATACGGCACTTATAAGGTATAGTATTGCAAGTATCCATACAACACCTGTATTGCCTAAAGAGCCAATGAAAAGCCCTACAATTGCAGGCCCTACAAACACAGGTAATCCTGCACCCAAATTTAAAATAGCCATTGCAGCGC
>CAXSIE010000473.1:0-898 GCA_964237295.1 uncultured Flavihumibacter sp.
TTTATTTACATCTCCCTTTGCCATTACCGGACCTGTTTTTGAATACATAAAAAGCATGAGCAGCTGCCTCTTGAAATCATTATCGGCAGCAGCCGTATCTTTCTGATGAATTATTGCCGTTACTTTTTCAAATACAGGATGCTTGATTACCGCTTTCGGGAAAATATACGGCGTTGCCGGTTCTTTATAATGAACCATTAATCTTTCATTGGCAACCGGGCTTTGCACTAACTGGGAAGTATTATCCGGCCAGATGATCCTGAGAGAATCTATATTTTTCCGACTTCCTAACCCGAAATGAAGTTGTGTAGAAACACAGGAAAGGTATCCCCTGTTTGGATTTACTTCCTGGTATTGCAATGTGCCATTGCTGTATAAATAAACTTTTGCGCCGACAGCGTTTATATTCCCTTTTTTCCCTGTAAGCTTAACAGAGAGATAAGCCGTGTTGAATTGCTCGCGGCTTGTATTCTGGTACACGAATGCTTTTTCATTGATATTGTTAATCACCAGATCAAGGTCACCGTCGTTGTCAAGATCGGCATATACCGCACCGTTTGATATACCAGGACGACCCAATCCCCACTCATTTTGCATGTTGGAGAATGTAAGGTTATGGTTATTTCTAAACACATAATTAGGCAAAGTAGTGGAGGGCATCACTTTGATAAGATCCATCAGCAGGTAAGGCTCCCGGTTCATGGCTCTTTTAATTTTGTAATCTCCCCAATAACGAAGGAAGTCTTTATTGGTATAATCTCGAAGGTAACCATTGGTAACCAGCAGGTCTTTATAACCATCGTTATCAAAATCACCGAATAACGGGCACCAGCTCCAGTCTGTAGCGGCTACACCGGATAGCTGTGCCACTTCGCTGAATGTTTCATCACCGTTATTC
>CAXSIE010000473.1:908-1154 GCA_964237295.1 uncultured Flavihumibacter sp.
AGTTGCAGCATGTTGCGCATATACTGTTTGTAAAGGTCCTGGCTTTGCATCAGCTCAAAGGACTCATAATTTTCCTGTAGCTGTAGTAATTTCCGGCGCCTGTTGTCTTCTGGCAACATATCGAGTGTCATGATATCCGGCAGGCCGTCATTATTAAAATCGGCTATATCCACGCCCATAGAAAATTGTGACAGGTGCCGGAAATATTGTTGGGATTTTTCGTAAAAACTTCCATGCTGGTCGTTG
>CAXSIE010000473.1:1164-4350 GCA_964237295.1 uncultured Flavihumibacter sp.
TCGGCGATGGCAACTCCCAGGCCGAAAGTCAGCGGGTTTTGATGAATGTTTGCTTTTTTTGATATATCAACAAAATGATTGTTCCTGTTTTCGAATAATTTATCACCTGCAAGCGTATCGGTTTCATTCCTGAAACGGGCAAACTCCATATTGTCAATCTTCTTAACGTTATGGTTAAGCAGGAACATATCAAGATCGCCGTCGTTATCATAATCAAAGAATGCGACCTGTGTGCTGTACCCCGGATCATCCAATCCGTAGGATGCTGCCTGTTCAATAAATTTCAGGTTACCCTGATTGATGAAAAGCTGGTTTCTTCTCAGGTTACCATCCGATTTACCAGAGTAACATATGTAGATGTCCGTTAGTCCGTCACCGTTTACATCGGCCATGGTTACACCGGTTTTCCAGCCACCGGGTCTGCCGGAAAGGTCCCGGCCGGCCTGCTCTGTTATATCTTTGAAATGCATACCTCCCAGGTTAAGGTATAGCTTATTAGCGCCCATATTCGCCGTAAGAAAAATATCTTCCAGTCCGTCATTATTTATATCTCCTACTGCCACACCACCGCCGTTGTAAAAATACTCGTAAGAAAGTACGTTAAGGCTTTCGGTTTCATTGATGTTGTTGCTGAAATCAACACCTGTCTGCGCCGTATCCAATAATTTAAAGAGCGGTGATTGGGCTATTGATAAGTTAGTTAGAAATAGAAGGCTGGTTACAAGAATAACAGGAAGGTTATCCACAAGGCGCTTGAGATAAGCCGTATAAGAGATTAAGAAGGAGGAGGCAGTTTTCATTATATGATCCGGTGGATGCATGAAGTTCTTTAATAAAATAATGGTTAATTGTTAACGGAAAGCTTTTGATAAAAACTATCTTTCCGTTAACAATTAACCATTAGTAATCAACCATTATTATTTGTCCCACCAAACTCTCGTGGTCCATGTATCACCACCGGTCATACCAGCTGAGGCAGCGGCATAACCTGAAGGATTAAGACTAGGTTCAGATACGGGATAAATTTCTCTTCTTGGAATGGTACCACCGGAGAAATTACCAGTGTAATTAACCGGTGTCAATACAGGGTATCCTGATCTTTTCCAGTTATTCCAGGCTTCAACAAAATTCATCATAGTACCTGTGGTGGCCCAATATTGTTCGTTTATCTGTTTTAAAGAGTTAGCCATGGATGTTATATCCAAAGGTTTTGATGCGGCATAAGCTGTAGCGGCAGCAGCCGTGATAACACCATCAGAACCCAATGTTGCTAATGATTGCAGTGCACCGGAAACAGCATTTTGATAATGAATACTGGCAGTAACACCGCCGGCGGCCCATCCTCTCGCGGCAGCTTCTGCGAGCAGCAATTCAGATTCTGCATAACTCATTATAAATATAGCGCCGCTCCTGTTCCTGTAAATGGATGATTTAGGGCGTGAATATTTTCCAATAGGTGTTATATCAGCTCCTGTTCCTGAAGCGCCGGGATACCCGGGTGATTTGCTGATATCTGTTGCTCCCCCGTTTAGGTCATAACCATTAGGCAATCCAATCTGAAGTGATGGATCTGTTGATCCCAGTGAAGGATCGTTACTGCCCTTTAATCCCGGAGTCGGCACATCTGCGATTACGCTTAACCTAGGATCCGCATTAGCTTTCAGGTAATCGATCATAGGCTTGCTCCACCTTACTTCATACAGATCACCAGCAGTTGCAAGTGCGCTTGCATTACCATTGGTATATCCATGAGCATCATCAGCCATGATATATGCGTCATCGGCAACACCGGCCATAGTTCCACCCGCCGCAGCTTTTTCAGCATAAGTCTTGGCAGTTGCAGCATCAACCTTTGTCAGGCGCATAGCTACTCTCAGCATGAGTGAATATCCAAACTTTTTCCATTTTGCAATATTGCCTTTATAAGGAAGTGCATCGGAACTGGTAACAGGTTTTGCAGCATCAAGCTTGGTGATTGCCGCGTCCAGATCAGTGAGCATTGCGGTATAGATGGCCTGCTGTTTATCATAAACGGGAAGCGTAATACCGGTTTTGCCCTGAGAAGCCTGCGAGCTTGGAATGTCTCCGTAAGTATCGGTAAGATTTTGGGTAGCCATTACCTTTAATATCGTAGCCATTGCAGACAGGTTAGAAAGATTCGCATTATCTTTTGTAAGATTCTGCAACTCAACTGCGGACCCTATTGCTCCATAAACGGTGTTCCAGGAACCTATAACATAACTGAACGTACCTGTTGTTGCAAGGTATTTGTCGGCATTTGAATAATAATTGGCAGACCCTGAAGTTGTAGATGCTAAAAGTTGTACCCACATGCTCTGAAACAATATAGGACCATTATATCCAACCGTACCGCTGGCATAGGACCATTCAATGGATGGCAATAATAAATTTGCATCAAAGCTTGCAGTGGAAGCACGGGTAGGATCTGTGTTGATAGCATCAAAATCCTTTGTGCAGCTAACCCCGAATAAACCTGAGAAAACAGTTATATATATCAGTATTTTTTTCATGATTCGCGATTATTTAAATTTAAAATTAACATTAACACCATAGGTTCTTGTAGAAGGCAAACTTGTTCCTTCTATCCCTGCATATCTTACGTTTGAACCGAAGCTTGCTTCGGGGTCTATGTTGTCAGTATGTTTTAATAATGTGAGGAGGTTACGTGCTACCAGCGACACCTGAATTGACCTGATTAAAGGCACGCCGCTGAAAACTTTTTCTGAAATTCCATAACCCAAAGTAACCTGGCGCAACTTTATATAATCACCGTTCAATACACTTACTTTCTGAACGTTTTGCGCAAGTGCCTGGTAATAATTCTGTGCGGAAGCAGCTACAGTATTGGGAGTTCCGTCAGCATGAACACCTACGGTAATACCTGTTTCCCTGCCATTCAGGGTTTCTTTATCAAGACCCCTGTAAAGTGTGTAAAACTTAGTGGCAGAAAGAATTTTGTTGCCGTAATTATAATCCAGCAGAAATGACAGCGTAAGGGCTTTATAGGTAAATTCGTTATTCAAACCACCGTATAATGTTGGCAGTGTTCCGCCCATCCTCACGATATTCCCTGAAACGGGCAAGCCGGAAGCGTCTACAATAATATTACCCTTTGCATCATATTTATAATCATGAACCAATATCTGCGGACCGGCCATGCCTTTC
>CAXSIE010000474.1:0-4333 GCA_964237295.1 uncultured Flavihumibacter sp.
TAAATACATAATAAGATTGAGAGTAAACAATACCAAGCCACTGTTGCTGATTTTTCCCTTTGATCTGTTATCTCATTATCTGAGGTGCCTTATGCTGGCCAGGCATTTCTCCGATTACTTTGAGGTAAGATTTGCGTATTCTGATACTTATGTTCATTTTGTTTCACAGGAAGGCTATCAAACATTCCACTGTAAATCATTGCATGCTAAGCATGTAATGGAATGCGCAAAGAAATTTGATTTTTCCTGGGTTAATGAAAAAGCCCTTGAATCAGTGTACATTGACCAGGTAAGGATTATTGAAAAGCTTAAGCCGGTAGCAGTTTTAGGCGATACGTCGCTCACCCTGAAAATGGCTGCTGAAAAAAGTGGTGTTATCTGCATTTCACTCATGAACGGTTACATGAGCAAATATTATTCTTATACCAGAAAGATCTCAAAATCGCATCCTCTTTACAGGTACATCAATATCTTATCCGGGCAGCTACTTAACCTGATAACGGAAAAAGGTGAGGCAATAGCCTTTTACAAATTACATCGTCCATTTAAAAAGATCCGCTCAAAATACGATCTCTCCAAAAAAATAACTTACCTGGATGAATTAGAAGGCGATATAAATTTAATAAGCGACCTCGCGGTGTTATTTCCACAAAAATTATTACCCGCCAATTATACAATGATCACTCCGTTATATTATGATACGGATACCATTTATTCCCAGATCAGTAAACAGCTTGACAAACGAAAAAAAACAATTTTCGTTACTATGGGCAGCACGGGTGACTGGGATAAAATGGAATTTTTAAATGACCGGTACTTTAAAAAATACAATATTGTAACGGCAGGGGACAGCCGTAATATTTTGAACGCTGCCAATATTATCAAGACGCCGTTCATCAACATACACGAAATTTTTTATGCAACTGATCTCGTAATATGCCAGGGTGGCAATGGAACCATTTATCAATCTCTGTTGTATGGTATTCCATTGCTTTGCAAAACAAATAATTTCGAGCAGGAATGGAACGTTGAAGCACTGGAAAGGTTAAACGTTGGCAGATCACTGGATAGTACTTACCAGATAAATGATTACATTAATCTGGTGGAAGAATGGATTGTAAGAAAGGATTCCCGCTCCAATGAACTCTTAAAATTACAAATAAGAAATGAGGCAGATAAACTGGGAACGGTTGTCAGGCAGATTGCTGCCGGTCTTACACGTGCAACAGTAAGTGATTTACAGGATCTTTGAAGACCCCTTGAAAGATTTTAAACCACGGAGTCAGGAAGGCACGGAGGGTCACGGCGATTGTTTATACTGAATGTTTGTTTTACATTCACTGTGTTTCTCCCTGCCTTCCTTACTCCGTGGTTTAAAATTTTATTACGTGCCTGAATAATGGTCTGCTTAACCTTATAAAGGGATTGAAACCGGCACCTACCTTACCAGCAAAACCGTTCCCTTTCTCACTATTTTTTTATCAAGATAAGATGTCCCGATTGCCAGGTAAACAAAAGCACCGCTTTGCTGCGGTATGCCGTTGATCATGCCATTCCAGCCCTGTCCGAAAACATGGGTACTAAATACCAGCTGGCCCCAGCGGTTATACACTTTAAAAGTTTCCAGATTTTTTATTCCAACCGGAATCGGTCTCAGCAAATCATTGTTTCCATCACCATTAGGGGTAAAAGCGGAAGGCACAAAAATATCCGCTGCTGTTTTAAATACTGTCACTTTTATTGAATCGTTTGCAAAGCACGCTCCGTTACTTACCCTTACCAGATACGTTATTGAATCAATGGAAGCGTTTGGCAATGATACCGGGTTGGCCATTAAAGTATTGTTCAGGAAAGTGTTTGGCGACCATGAATAAGTAGTTCCTCCCGATGCATTCAATTGCAAAGGCTGTCCGGCTACAATCAAAGTATCGTTGCCTGCAAATGCATTGATGCGTGGGAACACGGAAATCCGCACCGTATCCCTGGAAGGCTTGGGACAGCCAATCGTATCATATACCGTCAGCACATAAGAGGTAGTCTGCAATGGCCTGGCTATCGGTGAGAGCGTGCCGGTATTCTGCAGGCTGGCAGCCGGTGACCAGTTAAATGAAGATCCCTTTATAGCAGCATTCAATTGCACAAAAGTCCCGTAACATATGGTGGTATCGTTACCGGCAGCCGCCTGCGGATAAGGAACAACTTTAACAATGATGAACGCCGTTGCCTGACATTTGCCCAAGCTGGCAACCACCTGGTACCTGGTATCGGTCAGCGGCGCAGCTTTCGGATTTTTGATGAGTGAATTATTTAAACCTGTATTGGGCAACCAGCGATATTGCAAACCTTCACTGAACGGATTCAGCACTATACTATCGTTTCTGCATAGGGTAACATTTGGTGGCAGGTTAACGGTTATAGAATCCAGTACGTTAACGGTAACAGTATCTTTGTCTATGCAGCCTTTTTCATCTAAAGTTACTATGTATTTTGTAGTGGTTTTTGGAAATACGGATGGTGAAGCGGTGTTAGTATTGATTATAGTAGCGGCTGGTGTCCAGGAAAAATTTCCATTGCCGTTTGCATGCAAGGTAAGGGTATCGATACTGCATATCAGCGTATCTTTAAAAGCCAGCGAAAGAAAGGGTTTATCCGATACTAATATGGTTGCCGACGTAGTATCTGCACATCCCTTACTACTGCCTGCAATCAGGGATACCGTATAAGCACCGGTGGCGCCATATTGATGCAACGGATTTTGAAGGATGGATGAGTTGGAGGCGGCGTAGCTGTCGCCAAATTCCCATAGCCAGCTGTTGACGGTTCCATATTTGGCATAGCTGTAATCATTAAATAAAAAAGGCGACTGAAAGCAGCTTCCTGTTACCTTAAAATCTGATTGAAAACCGGGGTATACCAGCACAGTGGCGCTTGTTGAGTCTTCACAACCGGCAACTGAAGTTACCCTTAGTTTTAAAGTATAGGTTCCTGTATCGGCATAAGTATAAGAAGGTGCGGGGGCGGTGGAAATGTCGGTGGTATTGTTAAGCACGCCAAAATCCCAATGGTAGCTGCTTACATTGGTGGAGAAAGACAGGTTCTGAAATTGGAAGGTAGCGTCATCGCATTTATTGTATATGGGTTTTAAGAGGGCAGCGGAAAGGGAACAATCGGCTACGGTTACCTGCACTTCTTTTTTACTCACGCCTATTAAAATACCATTGCGGTATTCTGATACATTTACCGATACGATATAAGAACCCAGCGTTGAGGGTGCAATGCCGGAGATCATACCTGTGTTTCCATTGATGGATACCCGGTTACCCAAAGGCTGAGCGGCAGAAAAGCTGCCTTGATAGAGGAGGTCTGAATAGGGTGGGGATGCTGGCGGATTAGGCTGGCGGATTTGAGCGGAACCGCCGGTTTTGCCAGCAGAAAATTCATATTTCAGCAGGTCGCCGTCTTTATCCGTTGCGCTGAAATCCAATGAAAAATAGGAGTCATGACAGATAACAACCGTATCCTTTTGTGCAAATACCGGGCTGTTATTGGTACGATACACAACGCCGTTTATAACTCCGGGGATGATATTGAGATTGGTAATGCCGTAATTGGATGAGTTCTGTATATTGATGATTCCTCCGATGCGGCAACATTCCTGTTCTGCGAGAACATAACCTTCAGTGTTATCAGGCAATTCGGTTTCCTGTATATAAGTAACCACAACGTAACAAACCGTTGGCGGCTGGTTGATGCATGGATCAAAATTTGTTTTCTGGATCGTAATCCGGTTTGATTCGGGTATTGATAGTGTTGATACCCTTGCAAAAGTGCCGGCATTAAAAATTCCGACAAATGAAACCGGTTCGATAAACTGTGTGCCGGCGCAGTCAATATAATGCTTTACCGTAATCCTGTACTTCGAGGTGCCTGCTGCCAAACCGGTTCCTGTGTATTCGTAAGTAATAGATCCGCCTTTACCATGCCGGGCAAATACCGGACCGGCCAGCAGGAAACAGGAAACCAACAGCAGTATCGATTTCAAGGTTGTACGAGAATTGTTTAGTGAATATAATTAATATTCGCTTTAATTATGATAATCACAAGGCAACTACATGATGACCATTAGTGATTTTAGCTATCTGCCGTTAGCTTTCAGGTGGCTTAATTGAATGGGTGGGCTGATGACTGAATGATAAAAAAATCAAATGCGTGATTGTATGGTTACTTAAAAACCATATTTGCAGTGTTTTACAATAAAAATTAAAATTCAAAATTTTACACTTTCATTTATTAAAAATTACCAACTCAAAATTATATATGTATTTTTAAAAGG
>CAXSIE010000475.1:0-4329 GCA_964237295.1 uncultured Flavihumibacter sp.
ATGAAGGGTATGGGGTATGAGGTATCAGGTATGAGGTAAAGCAATACCGCTGTTTGCAATTGAATGAACTGTTAATAGAATAATGCATTTGATATTACCCCGCGGCTATTCTAGTTATATTAATTAAAGAATTGTAATAAAATTTTTACCTCATACCCCATACCTCATACCTCATACCCCATACCTCATACCTCATATCCCATACCTGATACCTTCCTTCAAATCAACTTATAACTCTTCCCGGGCAATGAAGCAATCACACCCTGAAACTCCAGGTTCAATATGGCAGCTGCTAATGCACTGGTGCTTAGCTTGCTTAAATGATGCAATTCATCAACCGGCACCGTTTCCTTTTCTTTTAAAATCTCTGTAACAGTTTTTTCATCATCACTTAAAGAAATAAAAAGATCACGTTGCAATTTGCGGGGCTTTTTCTTTTTTTCTTCCCAGCCTAATGTTTCTATTAACTGTTTTGAATCTGTCAATAAAATTGCCTTGTTGGTTTTTACCAGGTAATTGCATCCGGCGCTTTTAATGTCGGTAGTTTTTCCGGGTACGGCAAACACATCGCGGTTATAGCTGTTTGCCATTTCAGCTGTGATCATACTACCGCCTTTTATACTTGTTTCCACTACGATGGTAGCATCGCTTATACCGGCTACAACCCGGTTGCGGATGGGAAAGTTATGTTTGTCGGGTTTTGTTCGGCTGGTGAATTCACTAAGCAAACCACCTTGCCGTATCATTTCTTTGGCGAGTGCGGAATGTTGGGAAGGATAGATCGTATCCAGTCCGTGCCCTACTACACCAACAGTTGAAACGGCACATCTTAATGCTGTTTTATGAGCTATGGCATCAATACCAAATGCGAGTCCGCTGACGATCACAATATCCAGTGCCTCCAGGTCTTTTATTAATTGTTCCGTTACCTGTTTGCCATAGTCGGTGTTCATTCTTGTGCCAACAACAGCAAGCACCCTGGAACAGTTCAGGTCGGCAGTGCCCCGGTAATACAGCATGGTAGGAGGATCATAACAATTGAGAAATCTTTTAGGATATTTTTCGTCTGTTAAAAACAATGGTTCTATCTTATACTGCTGAATGAAAGCTATCTCATCTGAAACACGTTTAAAGTTGTTAAAGTCCTTGATATTTTTAGCTCTTACAGAGCCAATGCCTTCTGTTTTTTCCAGCAAACTTTTTTTTGCTTTGAAAACAGCGCCTGCATCGCCATATTGATCAATAAGCGTACGCGCATGTACGGCACCGATATTAGGCACAAGAGATAAGGCAATCCGGTAGTGAAGCTCGGTTAACATGTATCGGAATGTTTATGAATACCGGCATTAATGTAAATACAATTATGCAGAGAAAGAAGGGGAAAACACGGTAAATCACAGTTCACATCAATTAGATACTACCTTCAGTTCAGTTCTCCTGTTCTGAGCGCGGCCTTCTTCCGTTTTATTATCTGCCGTGGGTTGTGTATCGCCAAACCCTTTGTAGGAAAGTCGTTTGGAATCAATACCATTTGCCGATAAATAATTTACAACCGCCTGGGCGCGGTCGTTGGATAACTTTAAGTTGCCGCCAGAATTTCCAACATTATCCGTATGGCCGTTTATCTGAATTTTTAAAGAAGGATTTTCTTTCAGCAATTGAACCACCGAGCCAAGCTCAACCTGTGAAGCTGTTTTAATCTCAAATTTATTTACATCGAAGAAGATGTTTTTTAAAACGATCAGGGCATTAGGTTCAATGGGTTGCAGGGGAATACCGATGTTATAGGTAGAATCGGGACTTTTTTCTCTTAATGAAAAGTTTTCAGAAAAAAACAGATAGCCGCGACGGTTTACATTAAATGCGTAATCCCTGCCTGTAGGAAGTGTGATCAGGTAATTGCCCGTTTCATCAGTTTGTACCTTGCTTACCACTTCTTTAGTGAGCAGGTCGGTTAACTCAACCGCCGAGGGTAGCCCTTTATCGGTTTTTTTATCGAACACTTTACCTTTAACCCATAACGTTTTTACCGGCCTTATATCGTTGCGTAATTCAAAAGTGTATATGTCAAGACCGCCACGGGTATCATTTCTTTCACTGGCAAAATAAGCGGTTTTGCCATCTGCCGTTACAATCATAGTGCCTTCTTTTTCAATGGTATTGATCGGATAGCCCAGGCTTTCCGGAAGGCTCCATTTCCCTTTAGGGCCTTTATGCACTACATACAGATCATCCCCTCCATAACCCGGATGCCCGTTTGAAGTAAAATATAATGTCTGGTTATCGGCATGAATAAAAGGACAGCTTTCATCACCGGCTGTATTTATTTCCGGACCTAAATTTTCAGCCACGCTCCACTTTCCATTGGGTAAATGATGACTTACATAAATATCGCTGCCGCCATATCCTCCGGCACGGCCGCTGGCAAAATAAAGATCTCTTTTGTCGGGGGATAAACAGGGAGAAGATTCCCAGGAAGCCGTATTGATATTTGGTCCCATATTCTCCGGTGTGCTCCATTCACCTGAGGGAGTAAGGTATGAAATGTACAGGTCAAAATTTCCGTAACCTTCCGGAAAATCACCACCTGTAAATATCAGCCACTGCCCATCCTGGGAAATGTTCTGGGCTGCCTCGTTACGATTGGTATTGATGTTTCCGCTAAGGCCTTTAGCCTTACCCCATTTGCCATTTACCAGTTCCGATCCGTAAAAATCTTCATTTCTGTTGTTAACCCTGCGGGTAAAAATGAGTTCTTTACCGTCAATGGTAAGTGTAGGAAAATATTCAAGCTCTTTTGTATTTACACTATCTCCCAGGTTTTTTGGTTCGAATTTGTAACCTGAATTAAGATGCGATTTTGCATAGTCCAGTGCAAAAGCATAACAACGTTTACGGTATTCTCCTGCTTTACGGCTTGTTTCATTCAGGTTAGTGATGGATAAAAACTCATTTACCGCTGCAAGGGCACCTTCAAACTCGCCTTTACCGGCAAGATTAATGGAATAAGGCAGGTTGTAATCTTTAAAGTATTCAGAATCTATCGCTTTGGCTTTCTGGTAATTGGTAATTGCGCCCTCATAATTTTTTATTTCGCCATACATCCCGGCGATGGAAAGCCAGGCGTCTGCGTACCGGGGTTCTATTTTTACCGCGTCCTGTAGAACTTTAATGCTTTGTTTGTAATCGCCATTTTCAGCCAGTTCCATTGCTTTTGCATAAGCCTGCACTGCCTTTTTATTCGCCTTGGCAGGATCATACTGTGAATTTGCATACAGAGACGACAAAACAACTATAACAGCGAACAAGTACTTCATGTTAAAAGGTAGCTATAGAAGAAACGAATAATTGACAAGTTTGTTCTGTAAGCGCCGGTTTTGCTATTAACCGTCAGCGATAGTATCTGGGCTTCCCAAAGGCTAAAAGAGACCAAGACTTTGTGATTTCATAGTCATTTTGTAAAAACATAACGCAACCGTGATACTATAAATGATGGTTAACAGCAGATAGCCTTTACGGCACATTGATATACTTATGAATCTGCAGGCTTAGCTCCCATTTCGGATGCATCTTAATATAATCAATGATGAAGGGAGTTACAATACCTGCACGATTCCATTCAGGTTGCAGGTACAACTTACACGCTGGCGATACCAAAGCCGCATGTTTTTCAGCCCACTCAAAATCGCTTTTATTGAATACCACTACCTTTAACTCGTTGGCAAATGGGATTACACCGGGCAGCGGAGACTTAAACTTTTTTGGGGAGAGGCATATCCAATCCCAATTACCGCTAAGGGAACTGGAACCGGACGTTTCTATATGAGTTTGAAAACCGGCCTGGTGCAACTGAGCGGTAAGTAAGGTGCAATCATGCATCAGCGGTTCTCCGCCTGTTATAATTGCTATTCTGCCAGGATACAAAGATGCCTCATTTACAATTTGCCGCAGATTTCTTTGAGGATGGCGATGGGCATCCCAGCTATCCTTCACATCACACCATATGCAGCCTACATCACAACCGCCAAGCCGGATGAAATAGGCGGCTTTTCCCTGGTGAAATCCTTCACCCTGTAGTGTATAAAAAGCTTCCATCACCGGAAGTGTTTGAGTTGTCTGCTGAATTTCTGCGATCATTGCGGATGTGAAGTTCGTAAAAATAATTTGTTATGGTCAAATGATACTTTAATTGAAGTTGAAACCGATAAGATCATTTTTTTTGAACCACAGAGAGGAAGCCGGAGATAAGAAAGAGGTTACACAGAGGAAACCTCCGTTTAACCTCTTTCTTATCTCCGGCTTCCTCTCTGTGGTTATAGAAAACACTTA
>CAXSIE010000476.1:0-1471 GCA_964237295.1 uncultured Flavihumibacter sp.
TTTTATAAGCACTGGATGATCGATGTTTAATAGTTACAAAATATGATCTGGCAGGAAGTTATGAATAGTAGTTGCCAGCTTTCTAAGTATTTTTTATAACCACAGAGTTAGAGCCGGAGTTAAGAAAGAGGTTACACAGAGGATGTCCTCTGTGTAACCTCTTCTTCCTCTCCTGTATTTACTCTGTGGTTAAAAATTATTAATGCTACTCTATTGAAACGGAGGGTATCCCGGATTTTGAACCAGTGATTTATTTACGTCTCTTGCTCCCTGTGGAATAGGTAAAAGAAGTGGTTTCTGTTGCACCCAGGGTTTTGTATCCACCTGTATTTTATCATAATCCACCCTGTTGGCTTTAATAAAGTCCAGGAAACGGCCTCTCCGGTTAAGGTCTGAGAATGCACCGGGCGATTCCCAGATAAATTCCATCCGCCTTTCATAAAAAACTGCATCCAGTACTTTGTCTTTCACCAGGTCAAGGGGTTTGGAATCCAGACCAGCACGGTTTCTTACAATGTTTATCTGTTTCATTGCATCTGCGGAGCGTCCGCCCTCATTGAGCGCTTCTGCATAATTGAGCAACACTTCCGAATAACGGATGATCGGTGCATTGATTCCCGAACCCACAAGCGATGCTTCCTGCCAGTACTTGGTAACGATATAACCTGTTTTGGTATAAGAGTTGGGAAAGGTGAGCGGCATCACAAAACCAGGCATTTCAGGATGTTTTTCCCCCGGGCCGATGATCACCCCATAATAACGAAGGTCTTTTATTTTTCCCGCCTGATCTCTTTCAAAAGCATTGATCCAGCTTGTTTGGGGAACAAAGTTACTGTTGGCCCCTCGACCGATATAAGCCGCCGGCGCACCCCTGGGGGCAGACCTTGTATCAAGCCCACTGCCTTCGCTTCCATTGTTAACGGCACTGTACTGGGTTTCAAATACGATCTCTTTATTGTTTTCATTCGTTTTAAGAAATACGCTCCTAAAATTCGGAAGCAGGCTGTAAAGACCTGAATTCACAATCTGTTCGCTGGCAGTCAGCGCATCACTGTATTTCTGTTGCCATAAGTACGCCTTTACAAGAAAAGCCTGCGCTGCCGCTTTTGTTGCCCGGCCGATATCAGCGCTGTTCGTCCAGGTGGAAGGCAGCACGGCAACGGCTTCCGACAGATCGGTTTCAATTTGTTTCCATACTTCGGCAACCGGCGCCCGTGGAATATCCAGTTTGGAAGATGCGTTAAGCTCAGTTGTTACAAGCGAAACCCCGCCGAAATAATTTACCAGCTTGTAATAAAATATTCCCCGTAAAAACTTCGCCTGTGCCAGGATCAATGCTTTCACCTGCGGACCCAGGTTGTCCATTTTGCCTACCCGTTCAATCACAACATTTGCACGGCTCACCCCCTGGTATAATCCAGTATACAACTGGTTGATGTAAAGATTGTCGGCAGGCAGGCTCAACATTTCA
>CAXSIE010000476.1:1525-4328 GCA_964237295.1 uncultured Flavihumibacter sp.
CCGGTTGAAGTTGCCCGTAAACACCAATCAAAGCAGACTGGGCATCCTGTTCTGTCTTAAAAAAATTGGCGTCTGTCAGCACATCGGTAGGCACAAGAGTCAGGAATTTGTCACTGCACGATAAGATGGTGATACAATAAAAGACGATAAGCGTTTTAATGAATGGTTTCATATGCTGCTTTTGAAAATTAAAAATTGATGTTTATGCCGCCCAGGATAGTGCGAGGCTGCGGATAAACGCCTGTATCGATACCGGAATTCATAGGGTTGGCATTACCTATTTCCGGATCGAAGCCGGGGTATTTGGTGAATGTAAACAGGTTTTGCGCAGAAATATATATCCTTACACTTTTGAAGATATCATGCGTGGCGGTCCGCAGCTTTTGCGGCGCAATGGTATAACCCAGCACTACATTATGAAACCTGAGATAATCTCCATCCTCAACATAAAACGAGGATGCATTGGAATAATTTCCGTTGGCATCGGTGTACTTCAGTCCCGGCTGGTTATTGATGCCACTGCCAGGTGTCCAGTGGTTCAAAATATCTTTCACACCGTTTATTATTCCATTACCATTAAAATATTTCATCTGGTAATTAGTGATCTTATTGGCCTGGTATATCTGGCCTCCGGAAACACCTTGCAACATCAGGTTTAAATCAAAACCGTGGTAAGCCACATCCAGGTTGAACCCATAAGTAAAGTCCGGCCAGGGTTTTCCAAGCTTAACTTTATCGGCATCCGTCAGTGCACCGTCACCGTTCACATCCCTGTATTTGAAATCGCCGGCAATGGCATTAGGCTGAAAAGCTTTGTTTACATCCTGGTTGGTCTGGTAAACACCATCTACCACATAACCCCTGAAATAACCTATAGGTTCCCCAACTTTTGTATAAGTCATAATCATGCTTGAACCGGGAAGCGCGGCGCCTACAATAGGCTGGCCTACTCCCAAACTTTTTACCACATTGGTAAGGGTGGCTATGTTACCGCTGACATCGAAGCGAAACCCGTTGAAACTGTTTCTGTAGCCCAGCAACAATTCCACTCCTTTATTCTGCACCTTTCCTCCGTTAACGGTCGGTGCATTTTGAAAACCTGCTTCCAGCGAAACAGGCAGGCTGATCAGCATGCCTATATTGTTCTTTTTATAGTAGTCGGCAGTCAGGTACAGCTTGTCGTTTAAAAAAGATGCATCCAAACCGATATCCAGTTGCTCCGTTGTTTCCCACTTAAGATCCGGATTGCCGGGTCTTAACATAGTTGATCCTATTACAATAGCCTGGTCGCCGGGGCCAAACGTATAATTGTCAGATGAATTGCCGCTTCTTATGGTGCTTAGATAGCCGAAAGCCGGTATAGCGTCGTTTCCAACCTGTCCCCAGCTTCCACGTATCTTGAGGTCGCTGAGCACATTTTCGAAAGAACTCATAAAATGTTCCTGGGATATGCGCCACCCTGCTGATACGGCAGGAAAATAACCCCATTTATTATTAGGGCCGAAATTGGAAGAACCATCCCGGCGCAGGCTTGCAGAAACCAGGTACTTGTCTCTCAGTGAATAATCTATTCGTCCGAAATAAGAGGCCAATGTTGAAAAGCTGCTAGAGCCGGTAGTGCTGCGGAGACTGACGTCACTGGCATTTATTACTGTTAAAGCTTCATTTAAATATCCACTGCCGGTTGCTGAAATAAAATTGTTTTTATTTTTTTGGGCTGATTGGCCAAAAACTGCGGAAACAGAATGTTGGCCAAATCTTTTTGCGTATGATAAGGTATTTTCTACCAGCCAGTTCGACTGGTTGGTGTAAACTTCAGCCAGGGTAGCGCGGGGATTGATATAAAATCCTCTCTGAACCTGACCTTGCCAGGCATAGGTTCTGTTAAAACCGGCCGATACACCGACACTTGTTCTGAATTTTAGTGCGCTCAAAATTTCCACTTCGCCGAAAACGGTACCATATACCCTTGAATTAAACAGTTTATTATCCATTGTCTTAGCCCGCAATACAGGATTGTCGCCGTCTTTTGTATAAAAACTGCCGTCTCCGAAATAAGCGGAATCAGCATTTAATGTGGGAAAGAACTGCTGGGCCAGGTTAAAGATCCCTCCCTGCATGGCATCGCTGTTCTGGCCCTTTGATTCCGTACTGGTGAAGGCAAGTGATGCGCCGAAGTTCATTCTGTCGCCGGCTTTAAGATCAACCGTAGCGCGCCCGGTAAAACGTTTATAAGCTGTTTCGATCATGGTGCCCGCCTGGTCGTTGTAACCAAGCGAAAGCCGGCCTTTCAGATTTTTGGTGCCACCTGAAACGTTCAGGTCATAATTTTGCACAGGTGCGTTCCTGAATATCTGATTGATCATGTTGGTACCTTCACCGAATGATTTTGGATTAGCCCATTGAGGATTGAGCGCCAGGCCGGAATTGGTATAAAGTTCATTGGCCATCGTAGCAAATTCCTGCGCGTTCAGGAATTCCGGTTTACGCCATAACTGCGTATAGCCTGTGTAGGCATTAACGTTCACTACGGCCCCGCCTTCTTTTCCGCGTTTGGTAGTAACAAGAATTACCCCATTTGCACCACGCGATCCGTATATAGCTGCCGAAGCGGCATCTTTCAACACTTCGATGGATTCAATGTCATTCGGATTGATTATAGACATGGCATCCACACCATAAGAACTGTTCGGCACAGCCAGGCTTTCTCCTCCCATCGGAACACCATCCACTACATACAAAGGTTGATTGCCGCCGGTAGTACCGATGCCCCGTATCCGTACGGAACTGGCTCCCCCGGGAG
>CAXSIE010000477.1:0-4305 GCA_964237295.1 uncultured Flavihumibacter sp.
TTTAAAAATGGAGTTCTTACATGAAGGTTTGGTTTGTACTTGTTTATAAAAAACAACTACAGCCAACAAGAGCCCTAACAGTTTGCCGCCATAAATTGAACTCCGGAATATTTAATTTTTTTTCAAATATGACAGATAAATGGAAGTTTTTAAGTCTTACTATGAGAACGGACAACTTGACAAAGGTGGCAAGTTATTTAATAAGCAAAAACAGGGCTTGTGGACATATTGCCCAATGGGCTATTCGACATTCGATATTTGCTTCATCTTGCATATGCAATCCGATCCTGTTTGTAACTACTATTCATAATGTGATTAGTAATAAATGGATAGAAAAATACCCTTATTATTGTATTTCAGTGTAATAGATTTATAATTCAGAACACATGACAACAATAAACGAACAGTGCCGCGTAGTTCAGATTACAAAGCAAGGCCCTCCCTCTGTACTGGAGTATACCATCCAGGATCTTAAAACATTAGGCGAGGACGAAGTACTGATTGAGCAAAAGGCTATAGGATTTAACTTTTTAGATATTTTTTATAGAAACGGCACATTTCCCTTGAGTAATTTCCCTGCACCTATTGGTATAGAGGCTGCCGGTATTGTATCCGCAAAAGGCACAGCAGTTTCAAATTTTGAATTGGGCGACCGTGTTGCTTACTGGTCTTCTATGGGCGCTTACGCAGATCGGAAAGTGGTTAACGTGAAGGATATTTTCAGTATGCCAGATGACGTTCCGTTTGACCAGGCTGCATCTTTGTTAGTGAAAGGGCTTACAGCTTACATGCTTGTAAAATATTCACATCCCATTCAAAAAGGGGATAGCGTACTCATTCATGCGGTATCTGGTGGTGTGGGTTCCCTGTTAAGCAGGTGGGCAAAATCTTTGGGAGCGACTGTAATCGGTACGGTAGGCAGTATGGGTAAAAAGGAAGTTGCCATTAATAACCTGGTCGATCACGTGATCGTGAAGGATTCTAAAGATTTTGTACAGGAAGTGATGTCGTTTACGGCTGGTAAAGGAATTAATGTTTTATACGACAGCGTGGGTCAGGATACTTTTAATAAGTCCATTGAATTATTCACCGAAGGAGGGTCTGCCGTACTTTTTGGATGGTCATCGGGTATGCCGGTAATAGACGAAGAACATCTGAACAAGAAAGGAATTAAATATGTAAGAGCCCGCTTTAATGATTATTGGCCTACGCTGGAAAATCCAAGTGGGGTAGTCAGTGAAGTATTCGAAGCTTTCCGGGCTGGCATTTTTGGCGAAATCAATCCTACAGTATATGCTTTGGCAGATGCAGCTCAAGCGCATACAGATATGGAAGCCCGCAAAACCACAGGTGCAATCATTTTTCATCCTTAAATTAAAACAAGCCGTGTTTGCCTCCTAGCCTTATAATTACTGTTGTATGTTGACAAAACATAACGGCTGCTATATGCAAATCATCAACTTTTATTTATGAATTTAGCTTCAGTTAGCCAGGCGGAGGGATTTCTATTTTCTTCACTTAGCCAAGCCCTGAACGAACCAATAATAAATAAGCTTCCGGAATATTAACATCTAATATTAAAAAAACATAGGGATATGAAACAATTATCACATCGCTATTCAAAGTATACAGCATTTATTCTTACTTTTTTTTCCCTGTTAAATTATAAGGTACATTCACAAATCATTATTACCATCGCAGGTAATGGTTCAGGTATCTATAACGGAGATAGTATTTCGTCAACTCAGGCACAGTTTTTACCCTCGGCGCTTGCGATTGATAAAGCAGGTAATTTATTTATTTCGGATCTTGATAATTCAAGAATTCGCAAAATAAATCGCAATGGCATTATTAGTACGGTAGCCGGTAATGGTGTTAGTGGCTTTAGCGGTGATGGCGGACTGGCTACTGCTGCCCGGTTGAGTTACCCATGGGGTATTGTATTGGATAGTTCGGGAAACTTATTTATTTGTAATGATGGTGTAAGCAGAATACGCAAAGTAACCCTTGATGGCATTATTAACACTGTTGCAGGTATCGATACTGTTAATGGAGGAGGTTATAATGGCGACACTATTCCAGCCATAAATGCCCAGCTACTTCATCCTACATGTATTGCATTGGATAGTATTGGTAACCTTTATATTTCTGATCAAAGTCTGCGTATACGTAAAGTAAATACTGACGGCATTATTACTACAATAGCAGGAACGGGTTTAAGCGGTTATAGCGGTGATGGCGGGTTGGCTGTTAATGCTGAAATAGGTGATCCTATCGCGATAATAGCGGATAAAACGGGCAGCATTTATTTCACTGATGTTGACAACAATGTTATCCGTAAAGTAGATAAGAATGGCATCATTACTACCGTTGCCGGTAATGGGGTAGCGGGTTATGCAGGTGATGGAGGTTCAGCAAAACTCGCCACTTTAAATAATCCTTTTGGATTGGCAATGAGCAACGAAGGCACTTTATTCATTGCAGATACTTATAATCATGCTGTACGTAAAATAGATGCAATGGGTATTATTTCAACTTTTATTGGAGATGGTTCTTCAGGATTTAGCGGTGATGGCGGAACTGCAAAAAATGCAAGGCTTAATTTTCCTGTAGCCCTGGCTTTCGATAATATGAATGATTTAATTATTGCTGATTATGGTAACGCCCGTATCCGTAAGGTAACTGCCGCCCCACTTGCTATTACATTAACGGCTTTTGATGCCACGTATTATGATAATAAGATTAAAATAAACTGGCAAACCGCCACGGAAATAAATGCTGCTTATTTCAATGTTCAACGAAGTAAAGATGGTATTGGTTTTACTACAATTGCGAGAGTGGAAGCTACCGGTAACAGTAATAGCATAAATAATTATTACTTCATTGATGAGGAAACAATAAACTTAGAGAATGATATATTGTATTTCAGATTGCAAAGCATAAACAAAAATGGAAGTGGTAATTATAGCAAAACGGTAGCTATAAAAGTGAAAAATACTCGGTTAATAACATTATACCCAAATCCTGTAAAGGATGTTTTGAATGCAAAAGTGAGCAGCAGTAAAAAAGAAATGGTACTGATACAAATAACCGATTTACAAGGTAAAGTTGTAAAGCAACTTAGAACGCAGTTATATATTGGAATAAACAGCTTTAACATCAATATAGCGGGTTTAGCAAAAGGAAGCTATGCAGTTGAAATTAAAGGCGGCACATCAAAGTATATAAAATTTGTAAAGTCATAAGAAAACATAATTCAATGTATCTAAAAAATTACGTTAATGAATATTGCAAGCGATAATAATAATTCATGGTTAGACAGGGCAGGTATACCTAAACAGCTTGGCTGGGGCTACCTCGGTATTATGATTTTTATGATGGGTGATGGAGTGGAGCAGGGATGGCTAAGTCCTTACTTGCTGGAGCAGGGGATGAGCATTCAACAATCTGCGTTGCTTTTTACCGTTTATGGTGTTACCATAGCAATATCCTCGTGGTTTTCAGGCGTATTGGCCGAAGGTTATGGACCTAAAAAAACAATGCTGGCAGGTTTGATATTATACATAATCGGCACATGCGGATTTGTAGCATATGGATTGTCGGCACATAATTACGGAATTATGCTGCTTACTTATGCGGTACGCGGTTTTGGTTATCCTTTATTTGCCTATTCATTTTTAGTATGGATAACTTACAGAAGTCCCCAACAAAAGCTGGGAAGGGCAGTTGGCTGGTTTTGGTTTGTTTTTACAGGTGGGTTGAATGTGTTTGGCGCTTACTATTCAAGCTGGGCTATTCAACATCTCGGTTATTTAAATACGTTATGGAGTTCTATTTTTTGGGTGATGGTAGGCGCTTTTTTTGCGCTTGTATTGAACAGGGATAAATTTGTATTTAAAGATAAAGCAGACACCGGAAGCAAAATACAGGAACTGGTAAAAGGCCTGACTATTGTAAAAGAAGAGCCTAAAATTTTACTCGGTGGAATAGTAAGGATAATCAATACCACAGCTCAATTTGCTTTCCCTGTTTTTTTGCCTACCTATTTAGCAACTTTCGGTTTTTCAACAACCGAGTGGCTGCAGATCTGGGGAACCATCTTTACAAGCAATATTTTATTCAACCTGATCTTCGGATTTGTGGGCGACCGGTTGGGATGGCGTAATACCGTTATGTGGTTTGGTGGCGTAGGATGTGCGCTCTCAACGCTGTTGTTTTATTATTCGCCGCAATGGTTTGGTAATAACTACTGGCTCGTAATGGCTTGTGGTGTTTTATGGGGCGCCTTGCTTGCCGGATATGTTC
>CAXSIE010000478.1:0-877 GCA_964237295.1 uncultured Flavihumibacter sp.
AGAACGTTCACCCGGGAGTTACCGGTTAAATATCAGGGGCAGTTCGCTTCGTTCTCCCTTCGGCGTTCGCAATGTAAAAATTTACTGGAACGATATTCCCTTTACCGACCCCGGTGGTAATACTTATCTCAACCAGTTTTCATTTTATAATTTTTCTTCCGTTGAAATATTGAAGGGCCCTGGCAGCAGCTTATACGGAGCAGGTACCGGCGGGGTTATGCTGATCAACAGTTTCCAGAACGACCCTGCTAACCAGGTTACCCTGAATTATTCGGGAGGAAGTTTCCAGACACATAATATGAATGTTTCCGCTGTTTCGGGAAGCGAATCGTTTCGTAACATCATAGCATATACGCACCAGAAGAGTGATGGATACAGGCAACAATCTGCCATGCGAAGGGATATTGTAAACTGGGAAACTAACATAAAGGCTAACGCAAAGGAAAGCCTCTCAACACACATTTTGTATGGTGACTTATTTTATCAAACACCCGGAGGTTTAACAAAAGCCCAATACCTGGCTGATCCAAAAGCAGCACGGCCTGCTGGCGGCGGCTTTCCTGGTGCGCAGCAGAATAAGGCGGCTATCTCTCAAAAAACATTCTGGGCGGGAGTTCGTAATGAGTACGATTTTAATGCACACTGGAAAAACGTTACCTCGGTATACGGCGCATTTTCACAAGTGCAAAATCCTGCCATCAGAAATTATGAAAGAAGGCTGGAACCGAACTTTGGCGGAAGAACTATCATAAGTTACTCAACAAGCTTTAATGAAACTGTGCTTAAAGTGCTAGGCGGCGTGGAAGCGCAGCAGGGTTATGCCACTAATAAAGTTTACAAAAACAAGCTGGGTGCGGTTGATTCTTTACAAACAGAC
>CAXSIE010000478.1:887-4292 GCA_964237295.1 uncultured Flavihumibacter sp.
GAGATCAATAACAACCAGGTGGCAGCATTTTTACAAACCGACCTTACATTACCTGAAGGATGGATTGTATCTGCCGGACTGAGTTACAATAAATCGAATATTTCATTTCAGCGGTTATCTGTTGTGCCATCATTCAATTATAAAACAAAATATAATAATGAACTGGCGCCAAGGGTATCGTTACTAAAAAAAATCAGCGCTCAACTTTCTGTTTATGGCGTAGTATCGAAAGGATTCTCTCCACCTACTGTAGCCGAATTATTACCTTCTACAAGTGTTATCAATACAGACCTTCAGGCAGAACATGGAATAAATTACGAGTTAGGATTCCGTGGCAGCTTCTTCAATCATCTGTCGGCTGATATCAATGCATATTATTTTCGTTTACAGAATTCTATCACCGGGCGGCGCGATGCCAGCGGAGCCGATTACTTTGTAAATTCCGGTAACACAAAGCAACAGGGAATCGAAACGGCTTTAAATTACCAGATAGCTAAAAACACAGAACGGTTTATTTCTCAATGCAATATATGGTTCAGCCATACCTTTCAACATTACAGATACAATAGTTTTAAACAGGTAGTCACCGATTTTTCGGGTAATCAGATACCCGGCGTTGCTCGTCACACGATAGTAACAGGAATTGACCTTGTAACCAGGCCCGGCTGGTATGCTAGTATTAATTATTTTTATAGCGACCGGATCGCTTTGAATGACGCCAATTCTGAATTTGCTTCTTCTTATAACCTGCTGGGTTTTAAAACGGGTTACAGGGTAGCGATGGGTAAACATGTAAGAGCAGATATCTTTATAGTTGCCGATAATTTATTCAACCAGACCTATAGCCTGGGAAATGATATAAATGCTGCAGCCAATCGCTTTTATAATGCAGCTCCCGGTATTAATTACCAAGGGGGGATAAGTCTACAGTTTCTTTAGGCCACCAAGGCACCAAGGACACGAAGAAAAAAACTTTGTGCTCCTTCGTGCCTTGGTGTCTTTGTGGCCAAAGAAATTTGAAAGTCCATTCAACTCTATTACATTTGCGGCTGTATCCGGTGGCCGGTTGATTCCGGCCTTAAAAGGGAATCCGGTTAAATTCCGGAGCTATCCCCGTAGCTGTATGCTCCCGGCGTGAGCGCTCACGCCAAGTTGTTCAATCTGCATACCACTGTCCTTATCGGGATGGGAAGGTGTTGAACAGAGAGTAAGCCAGAAGACCTGCCGGTACAATTAATATCATTCAAAGCTTTCGGGTGAAAGGCATGGAATGTAAATGGCGCTATACGGCAATTTATATTTCACACTATTTTTCATTTTTTCCGAAGGCTCATTCATTAAATGTATCATGTTAATCATGAATGCTATCAGCCATCAGCAAATTGCCATTCATGATTGCTAAAAAAATTAAAACAGAATGAGCAAGAAACAATTTGTATTAGCAACAGCCTGCATCATTTGCAGTAATGCATTGCTATCGCAGGATAGCATCAAAACCAACATACTGGATGAGGTAGTGATTACCGCTACTAAAACGCCTGTAAAACAAAGCCTCACGGGAAAAGTAGTTACCGTTATTACAAAGCAGGAGCTTGAAAACAATAACGGACGTACACTCGGCGAGGTATTGAATCAACAGGCAGGCCTGGTTATAAATGGTGCGTTAAACAGTGCCGGCACCAATCAAACCGTTTACATGCGGGGAGCCGGAGCCGGACGAACATTGGTGTTAATAGATGGGATACCTGTTAATGATCCCTCTCTTATCAATAATGAATTTGATATAAACCTTTTGTCAATAAACGATATCCAGAGAGTTGAGATCTGCCGCGGAGCCCAATCAACCTTATATGGATCGGATGCGATCGCCGGTGTAATCAATATCATTACAACGCGTAGCGATATCTCCAAACCCTTTAATACTTCGGCTACCCTTGCCGGTGGCACACAAGGCACTTTTAAGGGTAATGTTCAATTGTACGGGAAAAAAGACAAGCTCACCTACTCCCTACGTTATTCAAAACTATTAACCAACGGATTTTCATCTGCACGGGATACAGCAGGTAAAGGCAAGTTTGACAACGATGGATATGATGGCAATATTGCCAATGCACAGGTGCAGTTTCAGGCGAACAATCATTTGCTTTTTAAATCATTCTTTCAATACAATCAGTACAAAGCTGATATTGACGCTAGCGCTTTTAATGATGACAAAGACTTTACCATCAATAATAAAAATCTTATTACCGGGGCAGGATTTCAATATAAGCAGGATATAATAACCATAACAGGTAATTATCAATACAGCGATATAAAAAGAAATTATTATGATGACAGCGCTTCCAGGGGAGGCTTCGCAAAATTTTCTACCAATGATTATTATGGGAAGGCACAGTTTGCCGAACTCTACGCCAGCACAAAGCTTGGCTCAGGCTTTACCTTGCTTCAGGGCGCCGACTACCGTTTCTCCGGAATGAACAATCAATATTTGTCTATCAGCTCTTTCGGGCCTTACAAAAGCAGCTTCAAGGATACAACCATGAGCCAGGCTTCAGGGTATGCCTCGTTGAGTTATAACAGTATGGATGCAAAACTGAATATTGAATTAGGCGGCAGGCTGAATGTTCATTCACGATATGGCACTAACTCAACTTATACCTTTAATCCATCTTATAACTTTTCGAAATACTTCCGGACTTTCGGAAGCATCGCAACAGGTTTTAAAGCGCCCAGTCTATACCAGTTATATGACGCATCAAGTGGCAACAGGAATCTAACGGCCGAAAAATCTATGAACTACGAAATAGGGGTGCAACAACAACATGAAATAATCAGTAACAGGCTGGTATTTTTTTACAGGGATATAAAAAATGGAATAGACTATAATACCATCACTTTTAAATATTTCAACTTTTTTAAGCAGGTAGCCAGAGGTCTTGAATGGGAAGTGACTGTTAATCCGGTTGATTTTTTATCCATACAGGCTAACTATACCTATTTGTCTGTTACAGAAACTACACAAAACCGCGTAATTCAAAACAAGGATACCTCTTATGCGTATGCACTCAGGAGGCCAAAGCATAGTATAAACATAAGCGCCGGTTTTACGTTAGTTCCTTCATTGACACTTACCGCCACAATAAAATATGTTAGCGACCGGCGGGATGTTGGTGGCTACAGGACAGCGGATGTTTTGTTAAACAGTTATACTTTGCTAGGGGCCCATGCTTCTTATTCTTTCAATAAACGTTTTGGTGTATTTGCAGACTTTCAAAATATTACCGGTAAGAAATTTTTTGATGCAAACGGATATAATGCTATTCCGTTTATGGCAACAGGAGGGGTAACCGTGCAATTGTAGTGATTTCGGGTATGGGTATGAGGTATGAGGTATGAGGTATGAGG
>CAXSIE010000479.1:0-4284 GCA_964237295.1 uncultured Flavihumibacter sp.
TGCCTCATGATTAAAAATGGCATTCATCTTTCCTTCCTGCTTGTTTTTCAGGGTTTCACTTAAGATGCCTGTTAATCGTTCGGTAGAATCATTCTTAATATCAGGCCTGACTACGAGTGCCTGGAATTTTTTTTCCAGACCCTTTAAACTGCTTACCACCGCTTCCTGGTAAATAGCTTTATCAGGATAGGTTGCAGACAATTTTGCAAGTACAGGTAAAAACGTTTCAGGCGCCTTTTCCGCCCATAGACCCAGTGATATGGCTATATAAAGATTGATTAAGGAATCGTTTTTATTCATTAAATTATTTACTAATGATACCATTGGTCTGGCATTATCAGGAATATTGAATTGTTCCAACAGCAGCAGGGCATGTGCTGACAGCGTGGGAACGCCTGCTTCCGCAACTTTCTGAAGGAATCCAAATGACAATGAATGTAATCCGTCAAGGGTATGCAGAGCGTGTATGGCCGTCACCGGATGTTTACTATCTTGTGCCAAAGTTTCCAATGCTGATACGGATGATTTTTGTTGATGGTAAATCAGTAATTGCTGAGCCCGGTCCCTGATCCATCCGTTAGAGCTTTTTAACAGCTCAACCAGCCCGGTACCCGATACATTTAAAAGAGGTGCAATATCACCAAGGTCTTTATTTTTACTTTTTACTCTTAATATACGTCCCTTGTTTAAAACGGTATCGAGTTTTTTTACTGCTATTCCGTTGCGGTAATAAGGTGTTGCAAAAGCCCTGTGTTCTACCATTCCCCGGTGCATGTCTACTACATACAGAGCGCCATCCGGACCATTGAATAAATTTACCGGACGAAACGCTTCATCAGATGAAGCAATGAACTCACTATTGTTCCATGCCTGGGTTGCCCTTGTTTTGACACTTTCAAATGTGAGTATATTGCGTTTGATCAGATTGGCCTGTGGTTCGCATACAAAAACATTTTCACTGTACTCATCAGGAAACCGGCCTCCCCGGTAAACCAGTGGCCCGCAAGCCGCGGTGAATTTGACTAACAGGCTGTCTTTATTCAGTATGCCTTTTTCATAACCCCTGTTTACTGTTGTGGGATGTAAAGGGTAAACCCTTTGGTTATCCGTCAGAATAATATTGATTGCCTCTTTAGGTTTATAATACGGATTATGAATAAGCGTGTTAGGCAATACATAATCTCCCGCTAACTGTATCTCATTGGAATTGTAATACTGCCTTCCGAAATTATCCTGCGAGATACCCCATTGACCACGGAAAGATGTGGGTTCTTTTATCCATATGCCGTCTTTTAACTGGTACCTGAACTTTGAATAAGCGCTGTAAATCCAGTTGTCTATACCCATCATAAGACCGTTGGGTTTTGATTCCGCATTACCTCCATCAGCGTACATGGAATCAACCAGCGTTTTTTTGCCGGGCCTGTCATTGTTAATTTCCACAAAATATAGTTGCGGAGGTACTGCATATAATAAACCACCGTACACATGTGCTATAGCCCTTGGAAGTACCAGGCTGTCTAAAAATATTTTGGAAGATTCCGCTATGCCGTTTTTGTCAGCATCTTCCAGAATGGTGATCCTGCCATCAGGTTTATCCTCAGGTGTTGTTCCGGCAAGGTCGGGCGCAAAGCCACGCATTTCCACTATCCACATTCTTCCCGAATTATCAAAATCCATTGTTACGGGAGCTTCAATCAGTGGCTCAGCGGCGGCAAGCTGTAGCTCAAAGCCATCGGCAATTTTGTATTTCTCAAAACTGAAAGCAGGGTTTTTATTAAAAGCCGTATGGCAACTGCTGGTCACCATAATCAGTAAAAAGAATAAATAAATAAAATAGCAGGTTTTCAAAATGAATTATTTAATATGATTAAAACGCTGACTTTGAAATGCCCTGGTTTCCGGATGTAGCCAATTCACTTAATGTGTGATTAGTTTGAAACGGACTCTTACAATTTAGCTGCACTTTGCTTATCTAAATAAAGAATGGCATTGTTATGTTGTTTAAGTGATGTTGAAGGATAATTTTCATCCACTTCATTATTTATGGTATGATAAACAGCCATTGCCTTGTTCTTACCGGGAACGATACAGTAAATAAAATGAGCCCGAAGCAAAGCAGGAACGGTGAGCGTAATGGCAGAAGCAGGTACCTCGTCAAGGAAGGCAAAGCAACCATCATTTACCTGTTGCTGCCTGCTGATTCCATCAAGGGTAACTATTTTAACCAGGAGCGGATCATCAAAATCAGCCGTATGCGGATCATTAAATGCTATGTGGGTATTCTCGCCGATTCCCATGCATACAATATCTGCAGGATATTGCTGCAACAGCTGTGCATACCTGGTACATTCGGCATCCGGGTCATCAGCGCTTCCATTGATATAATGAACTTCATGGAAAGATACCTGGCCAAAAATTTTTTCTTTCAGGAACTGGGCGAATCGCTGCGATGCATTTTCTGCCAACCCAACATACTCATCCATATGAAAACCGTTAACCCGCAACCAGTTTATATCTTTTTCCTGCCTCAAATAAAATAAAAATTCATTCTGCGAGGGAGCTGCCGCGAAAATGATGTTTATAAATTCCTGCTCCGATAGCAATTCCCTGATTTTTCGGGCTACATCTTTAGCTGCTTCAGCACCCATTTCTAACCTGGTTTGGAACGTTGTTACCTTTAATTTTTCCGTAGTAATTTTTTTTAGTTGTGTCATCTTATCCGGGGAAAATCTAAACGTTATTAAACTAATCAATTGTATATTTTTGGCAGATTGATCATCCGTCCTGTTCTTGCGCTTTCATAAATGGCAAGAACAATTTCCACCGCTTTACGTCCTTCAATCGCATCAATCATCGGCTTCTTTTTTTGTACGAGGGCATCCATCATATCTTCTATCTGTATCTGGTGACCTCTGAAACTGATATCTGCGGGATTAGCAACGCCACCCTGCAACACTTCATCTCCTGAAATGGCATTTATAATGATTGCATCTTCGCCAGCCTTCTGTTCAAACTGCCACTTTATCAATTTGCTTTCTTCAAGGATAGCCGTGCCTGTTGTTCCCATGATCTCGATGCGCTTCAATGCGCCCGGAAATACAGCGGTAGAGCATACAAGCGTTCCCAGGGCGCCGTTAGCGAATTTCAGGGTTGAGACCAATGTGTCTTCCACTTCAATTTCCTTGTGACGGATATTGGCGGTTACAGACTGAACGGATTCAACGGGTCCCATAAACCATTGTAACAGGTCTACCGAGTGAATGCCCTGGTTCATCAACGCGCCGCCGCCATCAAAGTTCCAGGTGCCGCGCCATGCGGAAGATTTATAATATGCGGCGCTCCGGTTCCATTTTACATAGGCATCGCCCAATACCAGATCGCCAAACCTTTTTTCATCGATGGCTTTTTTCAATTGTTTAGCGGCTTCATAAAATCTGGAAGGGAAAACAACGCCGGTTGTTACGCCTGCTTTGTAAGCCGCTTCTATGATACGGTTGCATTTTTCAAGTGTTATTTCCAATGGTTTTTCAATCAGGCAATGCTTGCCGGCTTCGATGCATTTAAGTGCAGGATCTAGGTGTATGCCGGAAGGTGTACAAATACAAACAATATCTATTTCAGGAAGGCGCAGCATTTCCTCCAAGGTCTCGTAAGCGGTGCAGTTATTTTTTCGGGCAAAAGCTTCCGATTTATTTTTGTTGATGCTGTACACTCCATACAACCGGGCATTTGCTATGGATTGTATTGCCCTGGCATGAATGTCTGAAATGGTTCCTGCCCCTATGATGCCAAACCCGAATTGCCTTTCTTTCAAACTGTTTATTTTTAGTTTTTGCTAAGTTAAGATTCAACAGGAAGCACTTAGTGAAAAGTAAGCCTGGCTGTACATCCCCTCCCGGGAGGGGCGTTTGAGCCGAAGGCCAAACGGGGGTGGGTTGACTGTAACTATTCAGTAACTACCATCCAAAACGCTAACCGACAAGCACAACTACTACCATTCGGTAACATGTTGCCCGGTAACCCACCCCCATTATGTCCTTCGGACATAATGTCCCCTCCGAAGGAGGGGATGTACAGCCAGGCTTACTTTTCACTTGGTGCTTGTAATTAAAAAGAACTGCTTAACTTAATGACATTACCCAAAGGGGTGACATTATTTGTTGTATTCAAAGCGCTATATGCCACCCTTTCAGGGTTCACATTCAAAATATGATTTGCTATAATCATATCACCCCTTCGGGCAATGTCATTAAGTTAAGGAAAAAAGCATAAAAACGGGTT
>CAXSIE010000480.1:0-4260 GCA_964237295.1 uncultured Flavihumibacter sp.
TGCAAAAAATTGCCAGGGCTTTTAAACTAGGATTCTACGGCGGTACCATTTTATCATTCATGGTGTATGTTTTTGCACGGATATTATTTTATGAATTTACTTTTACTGCCTGGGAAGAAATAAGCAACTTCATAATCATTATCGCATCCGGGGGAATGATGGTAAGCGCGGCAATGGTGGCTTTTTTGTTGTTGGAAATAACGCTTAAATATTTATCGGCAATGAAAATTTCTTTTCCTTCTTTTAATTTTAAAAGAATTGAATATAATAATGACCTCACCGTTGGTTCTGTGGATGATATCATAAAAGCTGCTTAATATCAAGAGGATATTAAATAAATATTTATAAGCTTACTGATAAAGCCCGCCCTGACAAGGGAGGCATCATTCAGCGATGAACACCGCCAATCGCTGAGTGATGCCTCCCTTGTCAGGGCTTTGCTATTCTTCCGTAATGTTTCATTTTTTAAATAAATAGCTACCCTTGCATTTAGATTGAATAATAAACTGTTTGTTACTTAAAATTCTTATATTTCCTTACCAAAGTTCAAATATTTTATTTCATTAGAATCCTATTTATACAATAAAACTTAGTTCATGCAAAGAAGAAGTTTTTTGAGATCGGCAGGTATGGCTTCGGCAGGCGTACTTGCAGGCTTGCCATTCCTTAAAGCGGTTGCTGCACCAAAAATTATGATTACCAGGGTCCGGTATTACAGTGCGCCCGGCTATAACAAACCACTCTTTAACCAGGCGCGGGGTATTGTAGAAATCGAAACGGATGGTGGAATAATAGGTATCGGTGAGGGCGGTTCAAAAGACATGATAGAGCAATGCGCGCAAATGATGATTGGCGAAGACCCTTTTCGCATCGAGCATCTCTGGCAGAATATTTACCGCGGAATGTTTTATCCACCGGGGCGCGAAAAGCTCCATGCATTGGGAGCTTTGGAAATGGCGCTTTGGGACATTAAAGGAAAAGCATTGGGAGTGCCTGTCTATGATCTGCTGGGTGGCTCTACCCGAGAATATATTGAGTGTTACGCTACCGGCTTCGCTGCTTCAAAAGCAACTACAGAAGAACAACGAGCAAGAGATTGTATAGCCGCCGGCTTAAGAGTGTACAGGGTTGGTCCTACGGGTGGCAGCGGCGAAGAGCCATTTGATTTTTATGAGAACGCAAAAAAAACAATAGAGTTCTGCAAGCGTTTAGACGCTGCCGTTGGCGGCGGTGGTAAATGGGCGATAGACCTGCACACACGTTTCGATACGCCCGAAGCAATAAAGATCTGCAGTGAGCTTGAAAAGCTGGAACCGTATTTTGTAGAAGATATTATCAGGTCTGAAAATCCCGGCGTGTATAAAACCATTCGGGCAATGACTAAAGTTCCGATAGCTGTCGGGGAGCAGTTTGGCGATCGCTGGGATGTAAATGAACTGATAGAGCAGCATCTTATAGATTACACTCGTGTTACGCTGCCAAATACAGGTGGTATATCAGAATTCAAAAAGATAGCCTCACTTTGCGAAACGCATTATGTAGGCATGATCCCTCACTTCACAGGCCCGTTGTCTACAGCAGCATTGGTGCATGTATTAGGTTCCAGCAGCCCATCCCGTTGCCTGATGGAACTGGCCGGAGGTGCTCCTGAAAGACCTGCTTATTTTAATGAAGACTATCTCAATTTCAAAAACGGAAAGTTGTACCTGAATCCAAAGCCAGGCCTGGGTGTACAATTCGATCCTAAAAAGGCTGATTTTGTGATGGAAATAACGGCTAAAACAAAGTTTCCGCACCCGGTGCTGAAAAGCCCGGATGGAGCAATACATAACTGGTAAATTAATGGTGTTGTTAAAAATTTAATCTGAGCAACATAGACGGTGTTAAAAGCTGAAAATTAATTTTCACACACCCAAACCAGCATACAATATGGCTGTTTCTACAATCAGGCATTATCGTTGGATAATTGTGGTGTTATTATTCTTTGCCACAACCATTAATTATCTTGACCGGCAGATAATAGGTTTGTTAAAACCAACCCTGGAAAAAGAATTTTCCTGGACCGAAACGGATTTTGCGCGTATTGTCATGGCATTTACAGCAGCTTATGCAATAGGATTACTTGCATTTGGAAGGTTCATTGATAAAGTAGGCACAAAACTCGGTTATGCTATAACAATAGTATGGTGGAGCCTTGCCGGTATGCTGCATGCGCTCGCAAGAAGCGCCTTTGGCTTTGGGATTGCCAGGGTAGGCTTAGGCTTAGGCGAAGCCGGTAATTTTCCCGCTGCGGTAAAGACGGTTGCTGAATGGTTTCCAAAAAAAGAACGTGGCCTGGCTACAGGAATATTCAATGCTGGAACAAGCGTTGGCGTGGTGGTGGCGCTGATAATTGGTCCGCTGATTTTAGCCAGGTATGGCTGGCAGGAAGTATTCTGGATTACTGGTGCATCAGGCTTTGTATGGCTGATCTTATGGTTGGTATTTTACAACGTTCCATCAAAACAGCAACGCCTCACCGCTGAAGAATACGAGTTGATAACGGCCGATGAAACCTCCGTTTCAGATAACCCGGCTGAGCTGCAGCCGGTAAAATGGGTTAAGCTGTTCAGCTTGCCTCAAACCTGGGCCTTCATTACAGGAAAGGCTTTGATAGATCCTATCTATTGGTTTTTTCTGTTCTGGCTACCTTCTTACTTTTCTTCTTCCTTTAACCTCGATCTGAAAAAGCCGAGCATTGAATTGATGATCATTTATACTGCAACTACCCTGGGCAGCATCACCGGCGGTTATTTTTCATCCTGGCTGATAAAAAAAGGATGGCCAACGTTAAAGGCCCGCAAAACAGTATTGCTGATATTTGCAGTAGGGGAGCTATCGATAATATTTATGCAGTTGGCAACAAATGTGTGGATAGCTGTGGCACTGATTAGTATTGCTGCAGCAATACACCAGGCATGGGCCACCAATGTTTTTACTATTGCATCGGATCTGTTCCCAAAGCAGGCCGTGAGCTCGGTGGTTGGCATTGGTGGCATGGCAGGAGCTGTGGGCGGCATTTTGTTTCCGATATTAGTGGGCAGTTTGCTGGATACCTATAAACTGGCCGGTAAGCTGGGTGCCGGTTATAATGTTTTGTTTACGATCTGCGGTTGCACCTATCTGTTAGCATGGACTATCATTCACTTGCTGACAAGAAAATCGGAGCGGGTAAGTTTAAGTGAGCTTGTATAGTTTCTTACTCCGGCTGTTCTTTATGTTAAAAACCGGGGACAATCTTACATTGGAAATGTTTAATTTCACTCCTCATTTTTAAAATATACATATAATGACTTTTACTGATGCCGGAGAATGGTTCAAATCAAAAACGTGGAAAAATGGATTGGAACTGGATGCTGATGACACAACAGACATCGAAGAATTTTATAAGCAGTATCATGCAAATAAATCCGGCTGGGAGCAGGCTTTTGCTTTTTTAAAAGATCAGGATATCGAAAACATCCAGCCTGGAAAATACCAGATTGATGGAGACAATGTTTACGCTTCAGTGGCGGAAGCCCCAAATATGGATTTTGATAAAACCTCCTGGGAATCTCACCGCAGGTATAACGATATTCAATATGTAATCAAAGGCAAAGAAAGAATTGGGATCACTTCCCTGTCTTCAGCAACAGTTACCCGCGACTATGATGAAGCTCAGGATATATCTTTCTATACTGCCGAAGGCGGATTACATTCTTTTCAGCCTGGTAAATTCTTTATTTTCTTTCCGCAGAACCTGCACCGGCCGGGTATAAAAGTAAATGACTACGAACCGGTTAAAAAGGTTGTTATCAAGATTAAAACTGCTTTTTAGATCAATATTGAACAATTCACCCGGATAACAGTTAAAATATAGTAGATAATAACACGAATTAATTAAACTTTCAATTAATGCCATTAAACCGGCTCGCCGGGTTTAATGCTTATTCTTACAATTTAATTTATAAACATCGTTTATGGCTGGCATACTGGATTTGGTAATACACCCATGGTTGAATTAAAGCATGTAATTAATAAAGAGAACGTTACAGTATATGCCAAACTGGAAGGCAATAACCCGGGTGGAAGTGTAAAGGACCGCGCAGCTTATGGAATGATAAAAGGAGCCATTGACAGGGGAGAACTCAGGGATGGAATAAAATTAGTGGAAGCTACCAGTGGTAATACGGGAATTGCCCTGGCCATGATAGCCAGTCTTTTTAACGTGGAAATCGAACT
>CAXSIE010000481.1:0-4238 GCA_964237295.1 uncultured Flavihumibacter sp.
TATTGTAACAAAGCGATATCCTTTTCTATATTGTAAGGATGCAGGTGGGTACTTTCTCCCATGTCGCAGTTAAGATCTACGCTCAGCATATACTCTGTTTAAATTTTCTGCACAACCTCTTTTCCATATCTGTAATTCGTGCTGCTGAAAAAATAGTTGTTCTTCAGCATCACTAATGCCGATTGCTTTAAACTGAACATTTTCACCTGCACGAAGCTGCGCCAGCTTGGGAAGATGTGAGGAAATTACATGTCCGATACGCGGATACCCGCCGGTTGTTTGATGGTCGGCCATCAGCACTACCAATTTGCCATTAGGTAATAACTGCATAGTGCCAAAACTAACAGCGCAGGACACCATCTCCTTTTTTTCATTGAGGTGTAACGGGTTTCCTTTCAGCTGATAACCCATCCTGTCAGAAGAAGACCTGATAATAAAACTACTTCCGCCCAGCATTTCTTTCGATTCGCTTGTTAGTTCCTCCCATTCATGTCCTTTAATATAAGAAATTTCATGAGGCCGATCATATACCTTACCTATATCTGCTCTCCAGCGCAATAGCTGAAAGTTGTTTTCAGATTTAAATAAAGAAGAAATACATTGCTCACCTTGTTTGAAAAACAGTTCATCTCCTTTTTCAAGCCTTCTTCCATTCCAGCCTCCAATGCCTGCCTTCAGGTTCGTACTGTAACTGTTCAACCATTTATCTATCTGGAAGCCTCCTTGCACTGCAAGATAAGCCCGGGCTCCTTTTTTACTCACAGGGAATTGTAATACCGTATTCTTCCTGATCAGTATAGGCTGCCAGGATGGTAAAGGTTCTTCATTCAATCCGGCTGTAAAATCGGCGCCGGTAATACTTATCAAAGCATCCTGTTCAAATAATATCTGCGGCCCTGGATAATGAATTTCCATTACCGCCTCGTTTACATTATTGCCTGTAAGCATGTTAGCCAGCATCGCGGCAAAACGATCCATTGCTCCGCCTGTATTGATGCCGACACTTCCCTGCCCTGCTCTGCCTGTATCCTGGATGGTGTCCAGAATGCCTGGTTTTATAATTACAATAGACATTGATACTTAAATTTAGGTCACGGTTTGGACAGCCGCGCTAACTCGTTTAAATTGATCTCATATATTTGAACCTTGTCACCAGGTTTTATTACAAGTGAATTAGCCTTTAACTTGTTAAATAATTTTATGGGTGTTCTCCCGATTATCTGCCAGCCACCCGGCGAATCAACGGGATAAATACCCGTTTGACTGCCCGCCAGTCCTACACTTCCTGCCGGAACAACTGCTCTTTGTTTTTCCTTTCTCGCAATAGTAATGCGTTCATCAACGGAAGCCATATAAGGAAAGCCGGGTTGAAACCCGATCATATAAACACGGTAAATTATGGAAGTATGCAGTTTAATAATGTCTGCCACCTGCAAATTCTTTTCATGGGCAACGAATAAAATATCAAGTGCTACTGAAGGGTCATAACAAACAGGCACCCGTTTTACCAGTGTGTCTTTGTCAACAATAGAAGATTTTTCGTAAGCTTCGCTTAGCTTATCCCTGATAAAATCAAAAACGGTCGTTTCAGGATTATACCTCAATTTTACCAGTGCGGCATCATAAATAACGGATAAGGAACTATATGCAATTATAACGTCTTTTAAACCTTCAAAAGGATTTTGCTGCAACCAGTATTGCATTGCCATCACTTTTTTATTCAACGACTCGCGGATATAATTGCCAAAGTCAATAGTACTTGCAGAATCACCAATAGGAAAAATTTTATACTCAGTCATTAATCGTGACAATTTAAATTCCGGGATTGTACATGGCTAACTGCATGTAATCACGCAAATTACATCATTTTGTAAATTATGAAGCCTGAAGTAAGAATCACCTTTTGTAGAGGAAATCAGGTTAATTAGTGTTTTTATTTTTTTATATACCCGGTAATCCTTTAATTAGACCGATGTTTGCTGTTCAGACCGGTTATTACAGAACGACTTAAAACCTGTACCCAAGATTTATAAACTTTTTAAGGGTTTAAACACCCTGGTATGATGGTATGAATTTTTTATTTTCATCCTATTACACTAAAATTGCACGTTAAGAGCCTATATAAGAAGGAAAGAAATTTAATTTAAAAAAATATCTGTTAAGGGTCATGATAAGTTTTATAATAGTTACACCGTTATAGACGGACCTTACAATCAGTTCATGTAATCGGATACGATTGACAGGAAAATAATAAGCATCATATGGCGAAGAATTTATTGATAGTTGAAAGTCCTGCGAAAGCTAAAACCATTGAAAAGATACTCGGAGAGGATTTTGAAGTTAAAAGCTGCTATGGACATATCCGTGACCTTGAGAAGGATGACATGGGTATTGATATTAAGAATAATTACCAGCCCCGTTACAAGGTTCCTGAAGATAAGGAAAGGATTGTTAAAGAATTAAAGGGATACGCCAAGAAATCTGGCGAAGTATGGCTGGCAACGGATGAGGACCGCGAAGGTGAAGCCATAAGCTGGCATCTTTGTGAGGTTTTAGGACTGGACCCGAAAGTTACCAAGCGAATTGTTTTTCATGAAATTACCAAACCTGCTATCCAGAATGCAGTGCTTCATCCCCGGTTACTGGATATGAACCTGGTAAATGCGCAGCAGGCACGCCGTATCCTCGACCGGATAGTTGGCTTTGAACTGAGCCCTGTTTTATGGAAGAAAATGAGCATGCGCAATAATTTAAGTGCAGGCCGTGTACAAAGTGTTGCAGTTAGATTAATTGCCGAAAGGGAAAGAGAGATCAACGGGTTTACACCTGTCAGCTCCTTCAGGGTGGAGGCATTTTTTACCGCTAAAGACCTTAATGGAAAACCGGTGACATTTAAAGCGGAAGGCAATAAATTTTCATCAATTGAAAAAGCGGAAGCGTTTCTTAAAAGCTGTATTAAAGCAAGTTATACCGTAAGAGACATCCAGGTAAAGCCGGCAAAAAAATCACCGGCCGCACCCTTTACCACTTCCACGCTTCAGCAGGAAGCTTCCAGGAAAATGGGTTATTCCGTAAGTAAAACCATGTTGTTAGCGCAAAAACTGTATGAAAGCGGTAAAATCTCCTACATGCGCACAGACAGTGTAAGCCTGAGTGAAACCTCTTTGGAAGATGTAACAAAACAGATCAACAGCCAGTACGGAGAACGCTATTTGAAAATACGCAAATACAAGAACAAAAATGAATCGGCACAGGAAGCGCATGAAGCCATCCGTCCTACTTACATGGAAAATACAACCGTTGATGATGCCGACACAAAACGCCTTTATGAATTGATCTGGAAACGGACCATCGCCTCCCAGATGGCTGATGCGGAATTGGAAAAAACGACCGCTAAAATCAACATCTCTACTAATAAAGAAGACCTTACTGCGCAGGGTGAGGTACTAAAATTCGACGGCTTTTTAAAAGTTTATACTGAAGACCGTGATGATGATGAGTCAAGCGAAGAAGAATCTACCGAAGGTATGTTACCACCTTTAGCTGTTAAGCAAAACTTACCCTTAAAAGAAATGAGGGCAACGGAACGTTTCAGCCGGGCACTTCCCCGTTATACGGAAGCCTCCCTGGTAAAAAAACTGGAGGAATTGGGAATCGGCCGGCCATCCACTTATGCCCCTACTATCTCCACCATTTTAAAAAGAGGTTATGTGGAGAAAAGAGATAAAGAAGGCATAAAACGAAATTTCAGGACGCTGGTATTGAAAGAAGACAACATTAATAAACAAACTGACCAGGAAAATACAGGCGCCGAAAAATCAAAACTATTTCCCACCGATCTCGGACTGGTTGTTACAGACTTTCTCAGTCAGTATTTTAAAGATGTGATGGACTACGGCTTTACCGCAAAAATTGAAGGTGAATTTGATGAAGTGGCAAACGGCAATATAAAGTGGAGCTCGATGATCGATGATTTTTACCATCCTTTTAAAAAAGATATCGAGAGCACCATTGAAAATGCAGAACGGATAAAAGGTGAAAGGGAACTGGGTGTTGAGGCTGCTACCGGTAAAAAGATCACTGCCCGCATGGGACGGTATGGACCCATGGTACAGATCGGCGATGTAAATGATGAAGAAAAACCACGCTTTGCAAAACTGAAAGCCGCGCAGAGCATTGAAACCATCACCCTGGAAGAAGCCATGGAATTATTTAAACTGCCCCGCAATATAGGGCTG
>CAXSIE010000482.1:0-2978 GCA_964237295.1 uncultured Flavihumibacter sp.
TACCTTCTTGCAGCAATTAAAAGATCCGCTTTTTTCAGTTGAATTACAGAAGAGTAAGGATAACGCTCCGCCGCATACTCTACGGCTTCAAGCGCTTGTGTGAGATCTTCAGCATCGTCAAAATAATCGATAATTCTTTCAAATGAATCTTCATCGAGATAGGAATGACTTCGACCAGCTTTTAAATTCTGGTATTGATTAAGTAATTCCCTCATTTCTTCCTTGTCTTGATGGTAAGGATTTTCTCTCATGAAAATTGAGTTGATGTAAATTAGGTAATTTTTATATCAAGGAGGTAATTTTGAAAATCTTTATTACAATCAAGCCTGATTACTAAGATTTTCCATTTATATCGTTAAGGAAAATTTAAAAATCTTGACAGAAGGTTGTGATTTAGCATTCTTTTTGATTACATTTGTATAAGATGTTAATATTTTATAATCTAAAAGGAATTAGCCCAAGAAAATTACTAATCAGTACTGTACTGTTAGGGTTTACATTTTTTACTTTCGCCAGTATCGGTGGTGATAAGAATAAATCCAAAAAGAATTCTTTACAATCCGGCTTTACACCCATTAGAACTACCAGAGGTTTTACTTTACGAGACGGACTTAATTATCGCGGAAGTCTGATACTTAAACACGAAAAAACAGCAGATTTCATTTCTTACAATTCTCTTATTACTTACCAAAAAGGTAATGTCACTTATATACTTCCCAATAGATACAGAGCTCCTTTGAAGTCTGAGCAAATAAATTTAAAGTCTAATCTTCAGCTTCTTCAGCTTAAAATTAAACTTTGTAAATAGTTTTCCTCACGATTCCCCATTCTAATTCACATTCCACAATTTAGTTTACTGTCCAATCCCTAACTTTCTACTTTCATCATAATTCAATTCTCTATATCCATTTTTTGGAATGTCGAATTTTGAAGAAGGAATTGGATTCAGATTTATCTTTGAAACAGTATTTTTAATTGTAAGAGTGCCCTGAGTCAATTCATATTCCAATGGCAAACCTTCAAGATTTTTAAACTGATAATTGTACTCGCTATTATCCGGAATAATTTCTTTAGTATAAAATACGGAAAAGCTAGCGCCATCGCTCATTTTAGCCAAAGCTTTAACACATTTGTACCCGGCAATAGTTTTTGTTTCCTCAGTATTGGAAAATGTAATTCCTTCATACCGTTTATTTTTGTCTTTCCAATTTTCTGCTGTCATTCTGATTAATAACTTCTGCCCGCTTACTTCCTGTAAAATTACCGAGGAACCGGTTGTTGCATCGTGAATGGTTGTAAATGAAGCAAGAGCGCTCACCATTTCAGACCGGCTCATGCTTCCTTTAATGTAAACGGTGGTAGTTGCGCCATCAAAGGCATCTGCGAGTTTCGGCTCCTTACTTCCTGTAGTTATGGATGCTTCATAAACAAGTGAGAGTTCAGACACCTTCTTTTGCGCATTAGCAAAAGAATAAGAAAGAACAAAAAGTAAGAACAATTGTAACCGTATCCTTTTCATTTCAGTAAGTTATGCAATGCTATTGACAGACGTAGAATAACATACAATAAGTTGTCTGCAAAAAAATAAGCTGTTGAAAAGCTGTTCGGGCAGCGACCATCGCATATAGCAATAAGTTTTATTTACCAGCGCTTTTACTTTTTTGTTGCGGTAATTTTTGTTGAGTCTGCTGCATCTGTTCCATCCGCTCCTGCCATTTGGATTTTGTTTTAGGCTTCTTTCTCGTCTCTTCTATTTTTGCCAGAATTTTATCATGATTAATGATGTAGGTTTGAATTACCCATTGCATTACCAGCGTTATTACATTGGACACAGTATAATACCAGGTAAGCGCTGAGGGTAGCTTGTTAAAAAAACCGAGTAATAAAACAGGAAAAATATAAGGCATGTATTTCAATGCAGGATTATTTTGGTCCGGAGCATTACTCATACCATATAAACTGATAAGAAAACTTGTAGCAACTGCCAGTAATGTAAATAAACTTACGTGATTTCCATAAAAAGGGATGCTAAAGCCAAGATTTATTATAGAATCATACACAGAAAGATCTTTAGCCCATAAAAAAGACTGTCCCCTTAATGCTATATTAGAATTAAAAAAACTATACAAAGCAAAGAATATTGGAATCTGCAACAACGCAGGTATACATCCACCCAACGGATTTACGCCGGCTTCGCGAAACAATTTCATCTGGTCCATGCCATATGCCTGCTGATCAGTTCCGTGTTTCTTTTTAAGGAGGTCCATTTCAGGCCGCAACACTTTCATTTTAGCTCCGCTCAGGTAACTTTTATATATCAGGGGAGAAGTAAGTAACCGTATAAATAATGTCAATAACATGATCACCACACCATAACTACCAATGAATTTCTTAAAGAAACTAAAGACAGGCATTATTATATATACGTTTACCGGCCTTACAAAGGAATACATGTCCCTTCCCAGGTTCACGATATGATCCATATCAGGAGCCTGTTTCTTTAATATACTGAAATCGTTAGGGCCATAGTATAACTGAAGTGGTATGCTGGCAGAAGCACCTGCAGGAAATTTAGCCTGGAAATTCGCATCAACCTTTGCTATCAGATGAGAACTATCAGCTGTTTCTCTAACCCAATGAACCTCACCTGAATTAAAGCTGTTTTAGCCCTTAAAATAGTACTGAAAAATTGTTGTGACACTGACACCCACTGGATAGGCTTTTCAAACCTTTTTTCAGTTTTAGATGAGATATAGTCAAATTCATTATTCTCGGAAAAACAAATATTCGTGTTTGTTGCCTGTCTTTCAATCATTCCATACTTTTCGTGCTGAACCGGTTGTGCATGCCAATTAATATTAACGTTTCCCTGGCTGAATAGTTTCTCAGCACCCTCGGCTTGTATATTCCAATCTATAGCATAATCATCAGCATGGATAATATACTGATGTGTAAGCACTTCACCCGAGGGTCCGTTA
>CAXSIE010000482.1:2988-4184 GCA_964237295.1 uncultured Flavihumibacter sp.
GTAAGAAATTATCTGATCGCCATTTCCTGCCTTATTAACAGAACCGGCAGAGAAGAATAAGTCAGTTACCTGTTCAATTTGATTGGAACCAGTATTTACAGGATAAGAGATTTTATCTTCGGTACCCATTAACTGAACCGGTGTGCTGTCGTACGAATGATAATTTTTAAGAAAAATAGAAGCGGGTCTTCCCCCTTTGTTAGAAAAAACAACCTTTATCAGGTTATTTTCTACCGTTGTAAACTGCTCCGAGCCATATAAAGCCTTTTTAAATCCGGCAGTATCTCTTATAACCGTTTTGAAAGTATCCGTTGAAGCAGGAAGATTTGTTTTTTTTAAAGAATTAACAAGCGCTATGGAATCATCATAAATCTTTTTTTGCTTCATATACTCCTGACTATTCTTACTTGATATAAATAAATAAAGAAATAATAATATAGCCAATAACACAAACCCTATCACCGTATTACGATCCATTCCCATTATAAAAATTTTAAGAGGGCAAAGATAGGGGTTTGAGGGGACAGTCAGGAACTGGTAGTTCGGCACTGCCCTGTAACGGATTTATTCTTCCGGTATAATTAATGATTTCCTGGTTTGCAGTCTTCCCTTTTAGATCATTTCACTTTGCAACAAAGGGTTTCTGACTGAATCTTTTCGATCAGCAAATTCTTTTGATGCTTTCACGAAATGAACGAATAAAGGATGAGGATTCTCTACCGTACTTTTTAATTCAGGATGATACTGAACCCCAATAAAAAAAGGATGATTGGATAATTCAATGATTTCTACAAGGTTTGTATCCAGGTTCTTCCCGCTGGCAATCAATCCGGCATTTTCACATTGACCGAGGTATACATTATTAAATTCCCAGCGATGCCGGTGACGTTCGCTGATCTCTTCGCTTTCATAAACTGAATAAGCAAGGCTTCCGGGTTTTATATTACAAGGATAAGCGCCTAACCGCATCGTTCCTCCTTTTACGGTTATTTTTTTCTGTTCTTCCATCAGATCAATAACCGGGTCTGGCGTTTGAGCATTCATCTCCGTAGAATGTGCATCTTTAAGATGAAGTACATTTCTTGCAAATTCTATAACAGCCATCTGCATACCTAAGCAAATTCCAAAAAAAAGCAAACCATTTACGCGGGCATATTTTACAGCAATGATTTTTCCTTCAATGCCCCTATTGCCGA
>CAXSIE010000483.1:0-4171 GCA_964237295.1 uncultured Flavihumibacter sp.
TCAATATAACCTGACAAATATTGCTGCACATCGGTTTCAAAATCAACCTGCGGTATTGTTGTAGAAACAGCTTCGTTGCCAATAGAAAAGTCTGCCGTAACAGATGAAATGGCAGAAGGTAGTTTGTCTTTAATAATAAACTTTCCGCTATTGAACTTGTTGTTACCGGCAATCACATCAATAGAAGTTCCTTCCGTATACAGGTCATGCAGTGCTGTTGGTTTGCCATTTTCCAAAATAACAGCACCGGTTTTTATCGCAGTAATTTTTGCTTCGATAGTAAGTTTGTTGTTGAGGAGTTTCAGTTTTGTTGATCCGCCATTCAATGCTCCAATGGAAAGTAAGGAATGCGCGTTTGAATGTTGTTTTTTTGAAAGGTCCATCGCAATCGTTGCATTTTGCCAGGATATATTTTTGATGTCTATCGAATTGCGTTTTGTTTGCCCTGATAATCCTGCTATACTCACATTATCTGCTTTAATATGCAGGTTCCGCAAGCTGTTTGTCAGGTCAATGTCTGCAGCGGTAATGATATTGTTTTTGCCGTAGATGGTATGTTGGGCGATTATTTTCCAGCCGTCTTTCAGGTATATCAATTCCCCGGTGTTAAAATTGCGGATCATTTTCTCTATCGAAGCCACCGATCTCCCGGTAGAAAGAGCCGGCTTTAGAAATGAATTAATATTTTTAACATGTACATATTCGTCGCCCGAAAATGTGTAATTAACGGAGCCGTTTATGATAGTAATATTTTTGAGCACCAGCATCTGCCTCAACAAACGGTCAAGGCCACTGTTCTTTTTTAGCGCCTTGATTTTAGAATCGCCCGCTGCCGTTACAGAAATAAACGGATCATGTAATGTAAAGTCTGATGCTACCAGTCTTTTTTGAGAGATCAGTTGAAACCAGTCAATACCCTCTATCTGTAAGATGGGAATGTATATCTTTTGATGTCCTTTTTTTACCCTTGCGGTTGATTCTATATTAATGTTGAATAAGGAGAACTGGTCATTGTTAATCCTTACACTATCAAAGTGAACCAGGTAGGTGCTGTCGCGGAAATAATCAACAAATTCCTTTACACCGAAGCGTATGCTGGAGGCACTAAGCGGCATAGACGGGAACAATCCAACCCCAAGATTCGAAACTACCAGGCTATCCTGAACAAAATTGAAAGTACTTAGTTTTTCTTTTCTTTCTACTTCAATATCAAAATCAACATTGTTGATGCTTACATACCTTACCAGCATCCTGCCAAAAGCCGCTGAAGTTATTTTTCTAATTGCCGTTGTTATAGTTTCCGAGCTGTCTTGCTTTGCATCTTTGATCTGAAGAAAAAAAGATACCGTAGGTTTGGTAAAAAACAGGGAATCGATTCTGTTGTAATCGGTTGAATCATTCACTGCAAGGAAAACGTTTTTGATCCGCATTTTTTCAGCAAAAAGGTTGAAGCTGGCTTTGTTACTGTCATTCTCACCACCGGAGATACTGCAGCTGTCAACTTCCACACTACCCTTATTAGCTACAAACCGGAAAGAGCTGAACCGTATCGATTTGTTCCCATCGGGAAAATGTATGGTTTGTCCGGCAATATGCAATTGTATGTCTTCCGTGTATGAATTAGGATGCTGTGAGATCGTTGCAGAATCTATATTAAATCCTTTAATATAAAAATCAATATTTTTTATCTCAAGTGACGGCGTATTTTTCTGCAAAGCACTGTTTAAGAGGAACGTGCCTTTGTTGATACGGAAATTACCCACCTTAAGAGTGGTAAGAACCGATTGAATCGATTGATATAATTTTTCCATATCAACAGATAAACTGAAAGCCGTTTTTTGTATTTGATTGCTGTTTCTTTTTTGATGGATGATGCTCAGTATGGGTTGATCCATTAAGATAGAGTCTATCAGCAGTTGCCTGCCGGCGATTAATGGCCAGAGCTTTTCCAGTTGGAGGGATACATGCCGGGCATGCATTTCTAACTTATCGGCGGAACTGCTTGTGTCAACGCTGCTGAGAACCGGCTGATCCAGCTCCAGCTTCAGTTTAAGGTAATCATATTTCACTTTTTTCACCTCAAGGCGGTACCTGCCCTTAGATTGTATGTTAACAATCTCAGCCAGTATATTTTTAGCATGAGCAATCAGCCAGAAATGAAATATTACCAGCAAAGCTGCCAGCATCAGTAGACCTGCCACAGAAATTTTAAATATTTTCAGGAATCGTTTCAATAAAAAATCAAAATAATTGTTACTTATGTAACATAATAAATTAGTAGGAGATTGCAAGGAATGTATAGCAGCTATCAGCCGTATGCGTTCCTTTATCAGTTGTCTTTTAACAATAATATATCTTTCACATCTTAATAATATAAAAAATTCGTAAGTCGTATCGGGTTGTATAGTTGAAGCGATAGCTGCAAGCCATTCTTTAACATAATTCTACATTACAACGTTATAGATTTATAAAAAAATTACAAGAGCATGGAAATCATTCATCCTAATTATGGATTGTCTATTAGTAAAGAAGAAACCGGTACAGAAGATATCATGAATAATCCTTTGCCGCGTGCCGTACTCAGGCCGAACAGTTATGAATTGCTGGATGGTGAATGGCGGTTCGCTATTGATCCTGACAACACCGGCATCCTGCAGAGCTGGTTTTTGGGACATGATTATACAGACACCGCCCACTGGCCGGGTTCCATCGAAGAACACATGGCCAGGGCAAAAGGAGAGATGCAGAGCACTCAATGGCGTGATAATGTGGTAGCCTGGTATGAACGCGATTTTGAATTGCCGGAGCGTAAGGATAAAGATCCCCAGCCCCGTACCATGCTTCAGCTCACCTTTGGAGCCTGCGGGTATGAAACGCAGGTCTGGTTAAATGGCTTTCCTCTTAAAACGATTGAAGGTAACGAAGTACATTTGGGCGAATACACTTCATTTTCTTATGAGCTGAGTGACCAGAATTTACAGGCAGTGAACCGCCTTACGGTGCGTATCTGTGATAATATGGATGCGGATGTACCCCGTGGTAAGCAGGAGAGCTTTGTTTATAAAAGAGGCGGCATCTGGTACCAGACCTATTCCGGCGCGGTACGCAGTATCTGGCTGGAAGTGGTGGAACGAAACCGCTTGCGCTCAAGAGTTGGTGTAGTAAGTATTGTAGAAGACAACCTGGTGCGGTTTAATCTGACTACCCGTATCCATGATCCCGGTAATTATACGCTACGCCTTAATGTTTACCATAAAAAGCAGATTGGCCAGCCGCTGGCATCAGATGAATTTCCTTTTAAACTGGAAGCCGGACAAAAGCAGCAACGTGTTGTGCTGGAAATACCCGATGCAAAAAAATGGTCGCCCGAAACACCTCATTTATACAGGTTGGTTGCACAGTTGATTGATGATAAAGGATACGTCTCCGAAATTGAAACTCATTTCGGGCTTCGTAAGATAGAAGCAAGGGGTTGCTGTGTATACCTGAATAACAAGGCAATTTACCTTGATGGAATTTTATACCAGCCGGGCATTTCAAGCTATGAAGAAATCAAGAAGCATATGTATGCCATGAAAGAACTTGGCTGTAATCTAGTGCGCATACATATTGCCGGCGTAGATCCGCGTATTTATAACCTTGCCGACAAAATCGGGTTGTTGCTTTGGGTGGAAGTGCCGAGTCCGCACCGTTCCAGTAACAAAAGCAGGCTGAATCACCGGGAAGAATTATTAAGGATGCTTTCTTTGATTGAAACACATCCTTCAGTAGTGATCTGGAGCTTGTACAATGAAGACTGGGGTGCCCAGGATATCGCCACCAACGCTGAAACCCGGCAATACATTATTGACATGTATCACTACATGCTTATTTATCATCCGCAGTTTTTGGTAGTAGATAATGATGGCTGGCAGCACGTTTCTTTTGAAGGAAGGTTGAAATCAGACTTGCTAACCGCTCATCTGTATACTCCGGATCTTCAACGTTGGAAGGAGCAGCTAGATAGACTGGTGGAAGGTGATATTGAAGGTGTGGCTGCTTTTCCACTCGTGGTAGGCGATCCGTTCTTTTTCAGAAAACAGGTTCCGCTTATAGTAAGTGAATGGGGCGGTTACGGTTTTATGGGGTATGGCGGTCCTACAGAAGCTAGCGAACGAGCTGACCTGATAAA
>CAXSIE010000484.1:0-4160 GCA_964237295.1 uncultured Flavihumibacter sp.
GACCAGGCGCAGACTTCCCAACTGCTAACCCGTGTCACCAGCGATATTGAGCAGTATATAAAACAACCAACTGTAATGGAAGTGCAAATGCTGCTTGATAAAGGTGCGGGTGTTTTTAAAATGATGACGCTTGCGCCGGAACGTTGTGATAACGCAGTCATTGAGTTATTGCTTAAAAATAATATCCTTGTTTCTGCCGGACATAGTAATGCTGTTTATGATGAAGGAATCCATGCCTTTGATAATGGAATTCCAACTGCTACTCACTTGTTCAATGCCATGTCCGGATTTCAACATCGTGCGCCCGGGATGGTAGGAGCCATCTACAATCATTCAAAAGTAATGTGCAGTGTGGTTTGCGATGGAATACATGTTGACTTTGCTGCGGTTAAAATAAGTAAAAACGTTATGAAAGACCGGCTTTTCTTTATTACAGATGCAGTAGCCGCAACCGATAGCGGAGATTACATTCATGTGTTTAAGGGTGACCGTTATACATTACCTGATGGTACACTTTCGGGTTCTTCTCTTACTATGATGCAAAGTGTAAAAAATGCTGTTGAACATGTTGGTGTTGAGCTGGATGAGGCTTTGCGGATGGCTTCTTTGTATCCGGTTAGGTTGTTAGGAGCGCATTGTAAACTTGGTAAGATTGAAAAAGGTTTTGAGGCTTCGTTTGTGATTTTTGATGAGAAGTTTGAATCCTTAAGAGTGGTGTAGCTTTTTTTAAACACAGAGAACAGCCAGAGAAGGAAACACAGAGATCACAGAGGGCTTTCTCTGTGTAACCTCTTCTTCATCTCCGGCTCTCCCCTCTGTGGTTCAAGAAAATCAACTCTTTCACCTTCTCCAGCTTTGGATCAGCCTCTTTCCTGATAGATTCCAGCGATGACCGGATAAACACATCCGGCATCACACCTCTTCCTGTTTTGATAGCATTCTTATTAATAACCATCCTGAACTTTGGCAGCGTAAAACGGATCCTGGTATTAGGTAAAGTAACATCGGGAATCAGCCATGCGGTATTACCATAAGCACCGCCACCTGTTTCTTCTCCTACTAATAAAACATTTTTCTGTCCCTTAAGAAAATAAGCAAAAAGTGATGTGGCCGAGAACGAATTGCCACCGGTGATCACATAAACGTTGCCATTAAAATGATGGCGCTGTTTAGGCTTAAAGTAATGACGCTCGAAATAACCGAAATGATATTTGCCATCAGCACGTTTTCTGGTTATAAAGCTCATAGATAAACGATTCAAAAAGTTTTGACCGATGTATTTTCCGTAACTGCTTTTTTTATTGATAGCATATAAAGAGTCCGCTATTTTAAAACGATGATCAATGATAAGTTTTGTGAGCAGGTTCGAGATCCCGACACTTCCCCCGCCATTGCTTCTTACATCCACTACAAGATTTTGAATATGTTGATGATGCAGGTCTTTAAATGTACGTTTTATAAAACCTCTGATTCCCTGGCCGCCAATAAAAGTATTAAGCGTTAAAAAAGCGGTGCCGGATAATGTATCAATATTTAATTCGCGGGAAGCGGCCAGTAAGTTATGCCTTCTTTCCTTTCTATCCGGTTTTTTAAAGTTCATTAGTTCATCCTTATGCGAGCTGTCTTTTTTTGGATCAAAAACTTTTATATCGGTTTGTTTTTCTTCTCCCAGGTTATTCATATAACCGATGGTAAATTTATCTTTCAGTCCGAAGATATTGCGGTACCAGCCGCTGAAAGTGCCGGCATTACTAAGTGTTTGATATTTATTGATAAGGCCGTGTCCATCCATTGAAAGAAACTGAAACAGTGTATCACGGTAAAAGTCAATGGGTTTTCCGTTTATGGATGTTAAAACGGTGCCTCTTTTAATAATGTTATCCTTCCGGTTAAGGGTAGCATATACCACAGCAGAATCGTCCCATAGCTTTATGCTTAGCGGGAACTGTTTCATTTTCGCGGTATCAAGGTACCGGAAATAATTTTTGGAATATCTTACAGAAGTGTGGCCGCAGTTAATTTTAGATATCGTATAACTTAATAAAACTCTGAACTGTAGTTCTGTCATAGAATCCCGGATGCGGGAATAAGCATCATCAAAAAAATAGTTGATGGAATCTTTGGAAGTGTACCAGTAAAGGCTTGGATGGCCTTCTTCCAGTATACGACGAAAAGTTTGGAAATCATGTTGTAAGGTGGCTTTTGCAAATTTTTTATTGGGATTATAAAAGCGCCTTCCTGAAGAACAGCTATTCAATATAAAAAGACAGCTTACAGCCAGTATTAATTTAATCGTACCACTCCTCATGCCAGACAAATTAAATACTGTTTTACTGTTTAAAAGCATTCCATCCCTGCGCTGTGATCGCGAACTTGTTTCCGCCTTTGGTAATGATATGAGCACCATCACCGGCGTCGGTCATATAGCCGATTACACTGATTTCTTCATTCAGCACCAGCTTGTCATAGTCTTCCTGTTTTAAGGTAAACAGCAGTTCGTAGTCTTCGCCGCCGCTTAATGCGCATGCTGTTGGATCGAGGCCGAATTTAAAAGCAGCGTTGCGACTGTCTTCATGCACAGGAATCTTATCTTCATAAATTACACAACCCAATTCACTTTGTTTGCAGATATGCAGGATCTCAGAGCTCAGGCCATCACTTACATCCATCATAGCGGTGGGCGCTATTGAGGAATCATCAAAAAATTCAATAATGTCTTTTCTGGCTTCCGGTTTCAGCATGCGTTCTACAATATACTTCTCCCCTTCAAGGTCGGGTTGGATCTTTGGATTTTCAAGGTAGATCTTTTTTTCACGTTCCAGCAGTGTTAGGCCAAGAAATGCTCCGCCAAGATAACCGGTTACACAAAGCAGGTCGCCCTTTTTTGCGGTGCTTCTTTTAACGAATTTGTCGGGCGCAACCTCTCCTATAGCGGTTACTGAAATCACAAAGCCCTTTTGCGAGGTAGTGGTATCGCCACCCACCAGGTCAACCTTGTATTTTTCGCAGGCTGCATACACGCCTTCATAAAATTCATCCAAGGCTTCAAGGCTGAAACGATTGCTGAATGCAATGCTCATGGTAATTTGAGTAGGCGTAGCATTCATTGCATAAATATCGCTTACGTTTACCACCACGCTTTTATAGCCTAGATGTTTTAAGGGAGTGTACATCAAATCAAAATGAACGCCTTCAATCAGGAGATCGGTAGATATTACGGTCTGCTTGCCGAACTGGTCAATAACGGCAGCATCATCACCCACTCCTAAAATAGTAGTAGCATTATGTATTTCAATGTTTCTGGTAAGGTGCTCTATCAATCCAAATTCTCCCAAGTCAGCTATTTCTGTTCTTTCTTCAGTCATAATTAATGGGTCTCGATTTTATCATTGATCCAGTTCATCAGTTCGTTATGTATTTTACCGTTAGTGGCAAGCACCTGGTGGGTAAATGGTGAATAGGGGTTTCCGTTATGATCTGTAATTTTTCCACCGGCTTCGGTGAGTATAAGTGAGCCGGCAGCGCTGTCCCATGCCTGTAACTTGTGTTCGTAAAAACCATCGAATCTGCCTGCGGCCACCCAGCACAGGTCTATTGCCGCTGAACCGAGGCGCCTGACCGGTATGCCTTTCCGTATCAGGCGCTCGAACACCTGTAAGGGACCATTAGGCATATCCAGGTAACTATAAGGAAAACCGGTTACAAGGCAGGATGTAGCTACATCAGTTTTATCACTAACCTGAATCTTTTTGTTGTTAAGCGTAGCGCCTGAACCTTTTTCAGCAAAAAAGAATTCATTAATAATGGGATTGTATACAGCGCCCAGGATCATCTCACCTGCTTTTTCCAGTCCAATGCTCACACAACAAAGCGGAATGCCGTTTGCAAAGTTTACCGTTCCGTCAATAGGATCTATAAACCACTTGTATTCACTATCCATTTTTATCTCGCCTGCCTCTTCGCTCAAAATAAAATGTTCCGGAAATGTTTCTTTGATGATGGAGATGATAGCCTTTTCCGAAGCGATATCAGCTTCGGTAACAAGGTCGTTGACCATGGATTTAGTGGAGACTGAAAATTTTCCATTAAAAAAATGTTGCAGCACCTGTGCGCCTGCTTCCGTGGCTTTTATGAGAGTAGATTTTAGCATGGAGGCAAAA
>CAXSIE010000485.1:0-4144 GCA_964237295.1 uncultured Flavihumibacter sp.
AGTGAACCTAAAATAATAGTTGAAAATTTCGCTATTCCAACCTTATCTATTGATGAAACTAAATTATTTTGCAATGATAACCTCAGTAGAATATGGCAGTCTGAAAGGGCAGGTAATGTTTGGCAAAATCCAGTTGTTATGCTTCATAAAAAGTATGGACTTTATAATTTTCAACCAACAAACAGCGGCACTTATTACGTCGCCAGCAATGCCAATCAAGGAAATAAAAATGATTATACTTCCTACGACTTCTGTACGCTTACAATTTCTGGAAAAGATACAGTTATTAAAAGTTTAGGCAGACCATTAAATACACCTGGTTTCGATGGTGACTTTTTTGTTGCTCCCAATGAATCTTATATGATTATCAGCACCAAAGAAACTAAAGATTATAATTGTGAATTGTACATCAGTTTCCGGAAAGGCAATAACTCATGGACAAATCCAAAAAGTTTAGGACCACTTGTCAATGATGGTGTTGCACACCGATTTGGACAATACGTTTCGCCAGACGGAAAATATTTGTTTTATACAAAAGGAACCAGCGAAAGCGATACTCATATCTATTGGCTGAGGTTTGATAACTTATTGCAAAAACTAAAAAGAGGGTAAACTTTTCTTAGGCCGGGTCAGAACAATATTGAACAGTTGAATTATATTTAGGTATTAAATAAATCATCAGCATTAGGTAATAAGCAGACGAACATGAATGCCCCAACTTAAATGCTTGTACGAAGGTTTGTGAAAAAACTAAACAAAGGCTCTCCTTTTTCCTTAAAAGACTAGACCGCTCCATCACCTGTCCTAGACATTCTTAAAAATGATTTTGGTTTTTTCACAGTCTGAAGTTAGCGGTAATGATACGATACGCCCAGCCAACAATGGAATTATCCCTCTTCCTCATTTTGACTACAAATGCCTTCAATTAGGCTACAACAATTAATAAGTAACCAAAATTCCGATGAAATTTAGTTTAATTACATAACATTAAATGCAATTGCCTGATAGAAGAACTAAATGAGTTGAAGTGAGGATCGGAATTATATAAATTCTGTCGATAGTGGAAAGTAATAAAGCAGGCTCATATAAGTTATAGCTATATGATAATCAGTTACTTATAAAAAGTGCCCGGGACTGGATTCGAACCAGCACAACCTTGCGGATGCTGCGACCTGAACACAGTGCGTCTACCAATTTCGCCACCCGGGCATTGTGATAAGAATTGCTGTCAGGGACGCAAACCTACGCTAAAATGATAAATTCAGCAAAGTACAACAGCTTTTATTTTAAACCAAGATAAAAAAATCATCGCTTCCAGCCGATCAGTAAAACACCCGCTACTACTAACACCGTTCCAGCAATCTGCTCCAGGAATATCGGTTCTCCTAAAATAAAATGAGCCTGAATGATGGTTGATACCGGCCCGATACCTGAAATAATGGCTACATTATTAGATCCGATCCGCTTCATACCATTTGATATAAGCAGCGATGGAACCACCGTTGCTAAAACAGCCAGCAAAATTCCATAGCTCCATAAACCGGCGCCTGAATTGAGTGTGTGATAGTTACCTTTTAGTATAAAATGGACAAAAATGCCTACCGTCGCTGAAAGCATCGCATAAGCGGTGAACTTTGTCGGCCCCATTACCGGGATCAACCTGCCGCTGCCAACAATGTAAATGGAATAAGTAATGGAGCATAAAAAGATCAGCAAACTTCCCCAGAGAAAATTGGGATTCGACATATCCACATTCAGCTCACCATAATAAGCGATCGCAATACCGGCGTACGTAAGTGCTAATGCAATTTTTTGAATGCTCCGGATCTTTTGTTTATACACCAAAGCATTTATTAATACCGTAAAAGTGGGATATAAAAAAAGAATCAGCCGTTCAAGTCCTGCAGAGATGTATTGCAATCCTACAAAATCAAAAAGACTGCTAAGATAATATCCGAACATTCCTATAATGATAACATTTACCCATTGCCGTGGGTTCAGCCTGATATTATCCTTTGTGTTCGAAGCGAAAAAAGCTATTCCCACAAAAAATGGAAGTGAAAAAACCATTCTTAATGTCAATAAGGTAAGCGCATCAACCGGAGTATCGGCAAAGGCCTTTTTTACCATAATGGCCTTGGTTGAAAATAGCACTGCCCCAAGGAATGTAAAAATAAATCCGGCTAATGTGATGTTTGGTTTATGCTTTAAAGTCATGTAGAAAGACTATCAGCCTTCAGTTATCAGGAGGAATATAACTGAATTGCGGAATATTTAAAAGGTATAAACGAAGACCTTTGTTACCGTATGGCTTAAAGGTCTTTAAGTTACTGAGCCAAGCTGATAGCTGACAGGTTTACGCAGAAACATTAAATTCTCTTAACGCATCGTTCAGACTCGTCTTGAGATCGGTACTTGGTTTTCGCTTGCCTATGATCAGGGCACAGTTAACATGGTATTCTCCAGCAGGAAATTTTTTTGCATAAGTGCCTGGTATCACCACGCTTCTTGCCGGAACCCTTCCTTTAAATTCTACCGGCTCACTGCCACTTACATCAATAATTTTCGTGCTTTGGGTTAACACAACATTAGCTCCCAGCACCGCTTCTTTTTCTACAATAACACCTTCCACCACAATGGATCTCGAGCCAAGAAAACAACCGTCTTCTATAATTACGGGTGAAGCCTGTAACGGTTCCAGCACACCACCGATTCCTACACCGCCACTCAGATGAACACCCTTGCCAATCTGCGCACAACTGCCTACAGTAGCCCAGGTATCTACCATGGTTCCTTCGTCTACATAAGCACCTATATTTACGTAGCTGGGCATCAAAACAACATTTTTTGCAAGGAAGGCACCGTATCTTGCCACTGCATGCGGCACCGCTCTTACTCCCAGTGAAGCATAATCGCTTTTCAACTGCATCTTGTCATAGAACTCGAAAGGGGGCAATAAAAATGTTTCCATTTGACGGATACCGAAATATAATAATATTGCCTGCTTCACCCATTCGTTTACCTGCCAGCCTGAACCATCTGAACCATTTTCAACCGGCGATGCCGTACGTAGCCTGCCTTTATCCACTTCTTCAATCACTGCTTTTACGGCATCCGTGTATGTAGCGTCTTTCAACAAGCTGCGATCATTCCAGGCTTCAAGAATCAGATCTTTCATTATTTTTTTTTTACAAACATAACCAGGATTTTAATGATTATTTGAAAACGATGATTAAAATCCTGACTATTGAGATCAACCTGATTATGCCTATCGAAAAATCATGCTATCAAATAATCATTTAATCACAGTCTGCATTATCTCATAATCAACACCCATCCACTGGTATTTTTAGTGCCATTCTTAAGATCGAGCGTATAATAATAAGTGCCGAAAGGTAAAGGGCTGCCGTTATATGTTCCATCCCATCTTTTACTATATCCAACCGACTTGAACACTACCTGTCCGTACCGGTTAAAGACAGTTATCACTGCGTTATTATATGTTTGCAGCTTTTCTATATTCCAGACATCGTTAATTCCATCTCCATTGGGTGAAAAAGCATTCGGAACAATTACCTTCTGGTATACTCTTACAAACACTTTATCCGTGGCAGTTCCGCATCCATCATTCGAAGTTACGGTGAGCAGGTAACTGATGGTATCAGGTGGCGTTACTGTTGGAGTTAAGGAATTGCTGTTGGTCATATAGGTTGTGGGATTCCATACAAACTGCACATTGGTTCCACGCGCAATTCCGTTTAACATAGCGGACTGCCCCTGGAATAACTGTATCTCTACACCGGCAACAGCAACCGGTTTTTTAGAAACATTTACCCTGATGCTATCATTTGCAGCGCAACCGTTATTATCTTTAACAGTTACCACATATATTGTTGAATCAACGGGTTTTGCAACAGGATCCTGGCTGGTAGCCGAAGACAATCCTGTTATGGGAGACCAGAGATAAGATGCTGCATCGGTTGCATGTAATACCACACTGTTTCCTTCGCAGATATGCTGATCAGCGCCTGCATCAACCCTTGCACGGGGGAACACCTGAACTACCACTGAATCTGTGCCTGAACAACCTCTGTCTGTAGTTGCTTTAACATAATAAAGGCCTTTGCCTGAAAGTGCAGCCACT
>CAXSIE010000486.1:0-2282 GCA_964237295.1 uncultured Flavihumibacter sp.
AAAACAACCAGTCCTTTTCTTATACCAATACTCCATACAGAAGCTACTATCTTACCTTTTAATGCAGACGCCGGTTTAAAGCCCGATAAGATAAATGCCGGGTAGCTGCCAGATAACAAGGCTATACTGATTAATAATACCAGCACTAAGTTATGTGAACAGGTAATAACAAATCAAGGGAAAGCGACTTGCCGGAAAAATTATTAAAAGCCGGCAATAAGGCTGATGCAAGTATTATAGCCATGAACAAAGATACCGCCGTCATTAAAAAAGACTCGGTAAAGAACTGCATAATCATCTGGCTTTTTGCAGCACCTGCTACTTTTTTGATAGCTACTTCTTTGGCTCTTTCAGCAGCCCTTGCTGTTGAAAGATTGATAAAATTAATACAGGCTACAAGCAATATTATCAACGCTACAGCGGAAAATATATAGAGGTTGATTATGCTGCCTGTTTTACCTGCCTGGTTCTCCCGGTTAGAATGAAGGTAGATATCAGTAAGCTTCTCCAGCACATAATGATGTTTTGTTGTGCTGCCGTTCTTATGGTGGCGGTTATCGAAATCATCCATCCTGGCAGCAAGTTTATTTATATCATAGTTTTCAGGCAGCAGCAGGTAAGTATAAAAATTATCAGAGTACCAATTGGTAAAAAGCCATTCATCTCCTGAATCCTTTTGTTGGGCAGTAGACATGGAAATCAGCATATCAAAATTCAGGTGAGAATTTGCAGGAATGTTTTTAATTACACCGGTAACCACCATGTTCCTGTCATCCAGCTTTATTATTTTACCCAACGGATCTGAAGTTCCAAAATATTTAACTGCCATTTCCTCTGTTATAATAATACTCTTCGGATCCTTTAAAGCACTAACAGCATTTCCCTTGACCATTTTAATACTGAAAATATTGAGTAAAGCAGGATCGGCATAGAAAATATTCCGTTCCTCGAAAAGCTTATTTTCATATTTAACCAACGCTTCTGTTGATATAATTCTTGCAGCCTGCCGTATCTCGGGATAATCGGCGAGCAAAGCCGGTGCTACGGGAGCAGCGGATGTAGCGCTCCTGAGTAATAGATCCGGAGTTTGCTTATCATCTGCAACACGGTATATTTGTGCCGCTTTTTCATTAAAACGATCAAAGCTCCATTCGTATTCAATATACAGCGCCATTAATATAAATGCTGTTAAGCTGATAGCCAGTCCAAAAATATTAATAGCAGAGAACAACCTGTTCCGTTTGATATTGCGTAGCGAAAACCTGAGGTAATTATTAAGCATGAATGAAGTTTATAGCTTATGGCTTTCATATAGAGTGCCATGTTTTAACTTAATGATTATCAAACATGTGGAAGTACACTGAGTTAATACTGTACGCTTTCATTACTACTGATGTTCACAAATGGTTATGCTGAACTATTGCTGCACCTGCAAATTGTTATAGAATATTATAAGATGCTTGGATAATTTTTTTAACACGGAGAACAGCCGGAGGAGGAAACACAGAGGCCGCAGAGTAATTACACTGCGGCCTCTGTGTTTCCTCCTCCGGCTGTTCTCCGTGTTAAAATTACTTCCCCTTAAAACCCGCTCACCTTCTTCTTACCACCCACTTCACCCAGCAATTCCTTAACAGCAACATCCAGTTGGGAATCTTTATCATTTCCCTCTCCCAATTGTCTTGAAACAAAGATGTCAACCTGCCTTGGCACCAGTTCCATATTTTTGCCTTCATGATCTTCTATCTTTGAAAAGGGTAATCTTACAGAAGATCCATCTATCAACTGGGCACTTGAAGTAAAAATAATCCAACCGCCTGTAGGCTCGCCCACCACCTTTCCCAATTTAAGCGCACGGTATCCTTCTGTAAAATCCTCTGCATCCGAAAGGGAATGCTGGTTGGTTACAAGGATTGTCGGTGCATCCAATGCCCGCTGACCTAACTGCACGCGTGCCGGTGCGGAAGGTAGCCCGCGACCCGTCATAGTCAGGTAATTCTTCCTCGTAAATACATCCAGCGCATAAGAATTTACAAAGCCTCCGTTGTTATTACGCACATCCACCACTACCCCTTCGCGTGAGTGGTTCTCTGCATCCATATCTATATAAAGCTGGTTCAACGATTGTTCTGACATATCAGCCATATGAACATAGCCAAGCCGGCCATTACTTATTTTTGAAACATATTCACGTTGCTGCTGTACCCATTGCTTATATAAAAGTCCCTTTTCGGTAGCCATGTTAACAGGCCTTATTGCGATCTTTTTCGGATCGGCTCCTG
>CAXSIE010000486.1:2292-4126 GCA_964237295.1 uncultured Flavihumibacter sp.
AAGAAGCTGGTCTATATTATCTTTACTGGTGAGTGTTTTGTCGTCTATGGCAAGCAGATAATCACCTGTTTTGATTTTGCCGGTTATATCGGCAGGCCCGAGTGAAAGCACTTCCGTTATTTTGAAGCGTCCATTGTCTTCATACTCTTTGCGGTCGAAACGGAGGCCGGTTTTACCAATCACAGATCCGCCACCAGCGCCTCTTTCCCCCACAGGACCAGAGACCCCGGAATGAGAAGAATTCAATTCACCCACCATTAAACTTAAGATACGGCGCAGCTCTTCCGGAGTGCCGGCGCCTTCGGCCAGCGGTTCATATTCGGCACGTACTGCCTTCCAGTCTACCCCATTGAATTCGGCGTTGTAGTATCCTTTGTTCAATGCATCCCAGGCCTCATGAAAAACTTCTACTTTTTCATTTTTAAAATCCACATCCATTTCGGCTGTCACCATTAACGGACGCGACAGCTTTGAATCCAGAGAAACAGATTGAACCCTTCCCTGCTCAAGATAATAAACCTCCCGGCCATCCGTTGAAAACTGGGGATCGCTTTTATTTCCCGGTGTGGTGGTTAGCTGTTTTAGTACGGACGACTCTCCCCTTGCTGATTCCCTGGGTGATTCATCCAGCGAATAAGTGTACAAGTTCGTTTGTCCGGCAACTGTAGCACTTAACACCATCAAGGTTCCCTCTTTATTTATGTCATAGTCATTTACATCCACTCCCAACGAAAGAAAGTTTAATCTTTGCCGGATACCATCCATCTGGATTGTAACCGGCGCCACGGCCGTCCTGGCATTTCTTGGTGATGCTATTCCCGGTGTGTCATTTATTATCCTGCTGGTATCGCGACCTACGCGTGGTCCCATCGGGTTAACGGGTGAGGCAGGAGAAGTGGTCTGTTCATTGAACATCTGTTGAAACTGTTCTTCCCTGAAACGGGGTGTTTGGGGTACCAGGTCAACCCTTGCAATAAAGGTATTTTCTGTGCGCTGGTTGGTGCTGAATAAAATATATTTCCCATTAGCGCTCCAGGTAACGTTTCCACCGAAAGTATTTGCCAGAAAGCTTACGGCTTTAGGTTCGCTGCCACCTGCTGCGGGAACAACGAAGATATTGCGAAATGTTTTGTTGCCAATGCCGGCATAGGCGAGCCATTTATTATCGGGCGACCAGCTTATCGATCCCGAAGAAGCAAATGGCGGCCTACCAAAATATCCCTTTGCAACGGTGATATCGGTTTTTGCTGCCAGGTCCATAACATGCAATTCCATTCCGTTGCGTACAAATGAAAGTAACTTACCATTGGGTGATAATAAAGGCGCCATATCATCTGAAGTTCCGTTTGTAAGGCGTGCTTCTTTTCCACCGACAAAATTATACTGGTAAAGATGGGATACACCATCCCTTTCAGATGCATAGATCAGGCTGCTGCTGTTGGAAGTCCAGATGATCTGGGATTCTCTTGCAATGGAATTGGTTACACGAAAAGCATCGCCACCTTCACGGGACGAAGCTACAAATACCTCACCATGAGCCACAAAAGCCACTTTTTTTCCATCGGGTGATAATGCAAGATCACGGAACTGATTCTGCAGTCTCAGGTGCTCTATCGCCGGACCGGAAGCAGAACCTACCAGGTTAATATTCACTGCAGCCGCCGAGCCCGATCCGATATCGTATTTCCATATTTTAAAATCACGTTCAAATACAATTGATTCCCCGTTATGTGAAATGGAAGGCCAGACAACCCTGCCTTTGGTGAATTTGGTAAGCTGTTTAGCGTTTCCACCGGTAGAAACCCAAAGATTCTGGGTACCGGTTCTATCGGAA
>CAXSIE010000487.1:0-3857 GCA_964237295.1 uncultured Flavihumibacter sp.
TAAAGGAAAGTGGTTTTAACTTGTCATCCCCGCAAAATGATGGGAATACTTTATACCACCTTGCCATTGTGAAAAATGATGTGTCGCTGTTAAAACGTATCGAAGACCTTCATATTGATGTTAACAGTAAAAACAAGGAAGGTTTAACTCCTTTGCATAAGGCGGCAATGTTATCTAAAGACGACGTAATACTTAAATACCTGCTGTCTATCGGTGCAAAAAAAGACATTACAACGGAGTTTAAAGAAACAGCATTGGACCTTGCTAAAGAAAATGAATACCTGTCTAAAAATAAAGTAACTACGGATTTTCTAAAATAAGAAGATGAGAAACAAGTTGAAATTGTTCGTGCTTTTAATTGTTATGTATTGTGGTCCGGGCATTGGGCTCGCCCAGAAAGCCGGAATCACCAGGTACAAATGCATGGTTCAGATGACTAATTATATGGGTGAAGGCGCTTATATCATTGTTTCCCTTGTAGACAGTAAAGGTGCTTATGAAAACACCCTGTATGTATTGGGCTCCAATAAAAAATGGTACAAGAATCTTAAGGAATGGTATAAATTCTATTCAAAGAACCCAACAAATATCAGTGCTGTCACCGGCGCATCCGTTACAGGCGGAGATCGTAGCGTAACCGTTCTGGAGATAGAAGACTCAAAAATCAATGCCGGTTATAAGCTGCGGTTTGAAACAGCGGTGGAAGACAAGCAGTATTATGAAAAAGACCTGGAGGTCCCACTAACCACTGAAGGTATTTCCGGGAAAACCGAAGGCACCGGTTATATCCGTTACGTGCGGCTCAGTCCCAACAATTAATTAAACAACATGACGATTTCTGTATGGAGATACAGCCATTTAGCATTGGCTGTATCTTCTTTTATATTTATAGTCCTGGCTTCTGTAACAGGCATCATACTTTCATTTGAATCGGTTAAAGAAAACATTCCGTCTTATCGTGCAGGTGATTTTAACAACATCAGGGTGGCGCAAACGCTTCCTGTGCTGAACAGGTCTTACGCTGAAATAACGGAAGTAAGGGTGGATGCCCATCATTTTGTGATTGTTAAAGGAACTGATAGCAACGGAAAAAGCCTGCAGGCATATGTTGATCCGGGAACCGGAAAGGTACAGGGTGTTCCACGCAAACAGAATGAATTCTTCCAATGGGTAACTGTCTTGCATCGCTCTCTTTTTCTGCACGAGACCGGCAGGTTTTTCGTAGGACTTACCGCATTTTTGTTGCTGCTGATCACTATTTCCGGAACCATACTCGTAATTCAGCGTCAACGTGGCGTTAAACGCTTTTTTACAAGGATCGTTAAAGAAAATTTCGCTCAATACTACCATGTTGTGCTGGGACGCCTATCCCTGATCCCTATTTTTATTATTGCACTGACCGGCACCTGGTTGTCATTGGTTCGGTTTGGGGTATTTCCTGAAAAAAGGATAACGCACCGCATCAATTTTGACGATGTAAAACCGGGAATTAAAAAGAAGCCCGCTGATTTCACTGCGTTTAAAGACATTATGCTCTCACAGGTGCAAACGATAGAATATCCTTTTTCAGATGATCCGGAAGATTATTATTTACTGAAATTAAAAGACCGGGAAATAGCCGTTGATCAGTTCACTGGTGAAAAGCTCAGTGAGGTGCGCTACCCCATGATAGCCATGTTAACTGAGCTCAGTCTGGACATGCATACGGGCCGGGGAAATATTTTATGGGCGGTTGTACTGGGCGTTGCATCCATTAATATCCTGTTTTTTATTTACTCCGGTTTTATAATCATGCGAAGACGGACCGCCAGCCGTGTCAGGAATAAATACAATGCTGATGAAAGCCGGTTTATCATCCTGGTTGGTTCCGAGAACGGCAGCACTTTGCGATTCGCAAATGCCATTCACCGGCAGCTGATCGATAGTGGACAAACTGCATTTATCACCGAGCTCAACAAGTATGGTTTTTTCCCCAACGCAGCGCATATTATTATACTGACGGCTACTTACGGATTAGGTAATGCGCCTACGGATGCAAACAGGTTTTCATCGGTGCTCCAAAAATACAAACAGGCACAACCGGTTCATTTCTCGGTCGTCGGCTTTGGATCGCATGCCTACCAGGATTTCTGCAGGTTCGCATTTGATGTAGATAATTTACTTTCCGCGGAGCCCTGGGCCGTTCCACTCCTGGAAATACATACCGTGGATGACAAATCACCGGAACAATTCAACCAATGGTTCAATGCCTGGTCACAAAAGGCAAGCCTGCCGCAACTGGCTTTGCCAAAATCTTTCCAAAACAAACCATCCGGACTGCACCTAATGTCTGTGATTGAAAGAACCGCCGTAGCGCATGAAGACGGTACCTTTATCATCCGGCTGCAACCGGGACGCCGTGCGGCATTTACATCAGGTGACCTGCTGGCGATTTACCCGGCTGATGATTACCGGGAACGGCACTACTCTATCGGGAAGATCAACAAAGAAATTCAACTCAGCGTAAAGCTATACCCCGGCGGGCTGGGTTCCCGTTACCTGTATAACCTAACACCTGGTGACGTTGTGCAGGCACGCGTTGTTGCCAATGCACATTTTCGGTTTCCGCTGAAAGCATCAACAGTCATTATGATTGCTAACGGCACCGGCATTGCGCCTTTCCTGGGTATGTTAGATCAGAATGACAAAAAGAAGCGTTGTTTGTTATACTGCGGCTTTCGCGGGCAATCCTCTTTCGAACTCTACCGCGAAGCGGTAACCAGGTGTGTTGAAATGAAAAAGCTTAACCAGTTGCATATAGCCTATTCACGTGAAGGCGAAAAGCAGTATGTTAGTGATTTGCTTTTGCGGGACGCTGCCTTTATAGCACAAACGCTTATTGATAATGGAACGGTGATGATATGCGGATCTTTGTCTATGCATAACGATGTGATAGAACTACTGGAAGTGATATGTCAGGAAAGAACGGGCAAAAGTCTCAGCTTTTACCAGTCGCGTGCACAGGTGCTCTCCGATTGTTATTAAGTATTGCGGGGTATTTTTTAACGTTCAGATTTTTGGAAGACAATACTTTTCCTTCATCAGTGATCATGATACACTTAAACGCCGGGTATTGATTGAGGAGATCGAGGCCCGCCTTTTCTCCCAGCACCATCAGGGACGTGCTGAAGCCATTAGCGGTTTCAGCACTGGGACCAAAAACAGTAACGCTGCAAAGACCCGTTGCGGGGTAACCGGTTGCAGGATTAATGATATGCGCGTAGCGCTTGCCGTTGAATACCACATATTTTTCATAACTGCCTGAGGTAACTACTGCACTCTGATGCAATGATATAACTGCGAACAATTCCTCATCATGAAAAGGGTTGGTAATGCCTATGTTCCAGTAACTGCCATCCGGTTGTTTGCCCCAGGTGCTCATATCACCGGACCCGTTTACAATTCCTGCCGTGATACCCTTCGCCAGCATCATATCCCGGCACCGGTCGGCTGCATAGCCCTCTCCCAACGCGCCGAACCCGATTTTCATGCCCTGCTGTTTCAGGAATATGGTGGAATGAATACTGTCCAGTATAATGTTTTTGTAACCTACCTTTTCTACTGATTTTTTAACGGCTTCCCTTGTGGGCATTGCTGTCATTGAACCGTCGAATTTCCAGATCTTGTCCATCGCCGCAAAACTGATGTCAAAGGCGCCTTTCGTTATTTTTGAGAAATGAAGGGCTCTTTCTGTTAGTTCAAAAACCTCCCTGTCCACCTTAACAGGACGAATGCCTGCATTGCTGTTTACCTGTGATACCTGCGATTCGGGCTTCCAATCGGAAATTAAGTTTTCAATCCTGGTCACTTCTTTTATC
>CAXSIE010000487.1:3867-4121 GCA_964237295.1 uncultured Flavihumibacter sp.
GTGTCGATGTGCCTTTCTGCCGAAGCCGAGTCATGGGCTGCAATGGTAATGTCAAACCGGCTGCCCATCAATTTCACGGTTCTTTTCCTCAATACCTGCGACATACAAATGACGTTCAACAGGATAAGTGCTACGGTTAAACATCTTTTCATATTTATAACTTGGATATAAATCTTTTAATCATCCCAATAAGCGGTAGCAACCCCGAAGGGCAATGTCATTAAGTTAAGATTCAACAGGAAGCATTTAGTGAA
>CAXSIE010000488.1:0-4106 GCA_964237295.1 uncultured Flavihumibacter sp.
TGCGGCTAACAAACAATTTTTCCCTATAACAGTATCATGACCTACATGAACCATGTTATCTAGTTTTGTTCCCCTGCCGATTATGGTATCATGGCTTACCCCCCTCACTATAGTACATCCTGCTCCTATCTCCACATCATCTTCAATAATAACACGTCCGCAGCTGATCATTTTTTTGTACCACACTTCCCTGTCCTTTTTGGTGTTGTAATAGAAAGCGTCGGAGCCTATTACCGTACCGGCTTCAATAGTAACATTGTTTCCGATGATACAATGATCCATGATGGTAACATTGGGATAAATGATGCAGTTTGCACCGATTGATACATGATGCCCGATAAATACATGGGGATATATTATGGAGTGTTCGCCTATTAAAGCGGTATCGCTGATAGCCTTAACAGCCGGTTCGAACGGGCGAAAATGTTTTACGATTTTTGTATAGGCCTCGAATGGTTGGTCTACCAACAGCAAAGCTTTACTTTCAGGAACAGTTGTTTGTTTATTGATTATGATAAAACTCGCCGGAGAATGAATACACTTGTCGTAATACTTTGGGTGATCAACAAACACCAGGTCACCTGGTTCTACCTTATGTAATTCATTAATGCCGGTAGCCTGACCATTTTGATTACCAATTATTACTGCTCCAATAAATTCCGCAATCCATTGCACTGAAACAGGAGATGGAAATTTCATACAAAAATTTTTGTAAACCTACATTAAAATGATGGTAGGTAATGTAGCACAGTAACCATAAAGATAGGAGTACCCAACGTATCTAACAGGTGGCAAATGCATACAATGCAATACAGGCATATGTTTTATAAATACCCGGAGCATCTTTTCTAAAAATATAAAACGGTAATACATTTATCAAAGCATATAATTATAGTTGAAGGTTTCTGTGTTTATTAAAATGCCGGCATCGTTTATAATCATTATCCACAACACACTTTTAAAAATGTGCATAAAATATTTTTAATATTTTTTCCAGTTAGAGAAAATTATTTTTAATATTGTGTAAGGAAATTTATTTCCTGGTACTTACTAACCCATCTACATATAAGCCCGAAGATTTTTCGGGCTTTTTTGTGTCCGGCCTGATTTGTTCAGGAAATATTTTCACCGTATTTACTTTTATTCTGATCATCCATTGCATCGTTACTTCATCATATACAAGCCATATCTGGTGCTATCACAATTTTCTTTTGTACCATCAGAACCTGGTGGTAACAACATCAAACAAACATTAAAGGATCTTTTTAAAGTTCCTCACGATGTATATCCGGTTGGCCGGCTCGATTATGATAGTGAAGGGTTGCTTTTGCTTACTAACGATAGTCATCTCAACCATCGTTTGTTACATCCATCTTTCGGGCATGAGCGTGAGTACTGGGTGCAGGTGGAAGGCATTATAAACCAAACTGCGCTCGATCAGTTGCAATCAGGCATTGAGATAATGATTGATGGTAAACCTTACCTGTCAAAAAAAACCAGGGCCGAAACCATTAACACCGATCTGATAGTGCCTGAAAGAAACCCACCTGTAAGATTCAGGAAAAATATACCAACAAGCTGGATCAAATTAATTTTAACCGAAGGCAAAAACAGGCAGGTAAGGAAGATGACCGCTAAAGCAGGTTTCCCTACACTTAGATTGATACGATACCGTATAAGCCGCTTAAATATTGAGGGGATGCGTCCGGGAAGCATAAAAGAATTAGGCAGGAAAGATGTATACGGGTTGCTTTTTTAAAAAGATGGCGCCTTGTTGTTATAGACAGTGGTTTACGCTTCGGGGATATAGCGAAGCAGTTGGCTGCTAGGTATAAACTATTTCCTACCTTGCTACAAATAATTATCTATAATGCTTAAATCAATGACAGGTTTTGGAAGGGCCGAACAAAATGTGGGTGATAAAACCTTTCTGATAGATATAAAATCACTTAACGGGAAACAGTTTGACCTGCAATTAAAAATGCCTGCCTTTCTTAAGCCCTTTGAATTTGAAATACGTAAAGTTTTATCAGAAAAATTAGGTAGGGGCACGGTTGATTGCACCATTAACCTGAAACAAACCGGCTCGGCAAAACCGGTTACAATAAATATAGATCTTATCAAAGCTTACTTTCAGCCGGTTTCTGAGTTGGCAAAGGAATTAAACCTGGATCATTCTACCATTTTAAGCTCTCTTTTAAAGTTACCTGAAGTAATTACCCCTACCGGAGATACATTAACTGATGATGAATGGAAACAGTTTAAGGAAGTGATGGAAGCCGCGCTCTTCAATCTTAATGCCCACAGGATTGATGAAGGAAAATCTCTTGAACAGGAATTATTACTTCGTATAAAAAATATACTTGTTCAGCAGGAAGAAGTGATTGTACTCGGACCGTTACGTCAACAAAAAATCCGCGAAGGCCTGGTGAAATTATTGAATGAGCAGGTTAGCAAAGAAAATTATGATGAAAACCGGCTTGAACAGGAACTGATATTTTATATTGAAAAGATCGATATCACCGAAGAACAGGTTCGGTTAAAAAATCATTGTGATTATTTTAAAACGGTTATGATGGAAGAATCGGAAGAAAAAGGTAAAAAGCTTTCTTTCATTTTGCAGGAAATAGGTCGTGAAATCAATACAACAGGGGCTAAAGCTTATGACGCTACCATACAAAAATGTGTTGTGATGATGAAAGATGAATTGGAAAAAGCAAAGGAACAAATACTGAACGTACTTTAATTTCCTGACTGCTATAGCAATCTACCAGAAATGCACGCTTACCATGACATTTGAATCAAAATTATTGTTCTTGAAAAAAGTATTTATTACGGCAGCCGTATGTTCTGTTTTTTTGTGCTGCACAAAAATCGATGTCTTTGAAAAAAATGTATCATTTAAAAAACATGCCTGGCAAAGCATTGATAAGCCGCAGATCACGCTTAACATCTCCGATACTAATTCCCTGTATAATTTATATATTGTACTTCGCCATTCAGACGCGTACGATTTTAATAATATCTGGATAAAATGCACCGTAATAGTTCCGGGCGACTCTACTCATAAAAGCAGGGATTATAATCTTCCTCTTGCCACTAATGATAAGGGATGGTCTGGTACGGGAATGGATGATATTTTTGAACACCGGGTGTTGATTCAACCGCGTACGAAATTCAGCCGGCCGGGTGATTACCGGTTTATATTACAGCAGATCATGCGCGAAGATCCACTGGAGAATATTTTGAATGTTGGGGTAAGGGTGGAGAAAGTAAATTGATGATAACAGCAATGTTGATTCCGTGATCAAATAGTAGTAGTTAACCTTGTAAGTTTTCTGTAACCACGGAGAAAACCATTAGGACTGCCGATAGCGACTACATCAAAAAACTAACCTTGAACTATAAATTCCCTGCAAATCTTTTAAAAAGAAAAGGCCTGGCTATTGCTATCCTGGTTTATTGGTTCCTGCTATTGTACATAGTAGTGGCGCTTGTATTCTGGTTCATCGAATTACAAAACCAGAATCATAAAATGACAAGCTATAAATTAATGGAGCTTAAAGGTGATGATCCGGCGTACCTTGATAAAATTGAAGCTATCACAAAAGAGGAACGTGGTAAGAACGCTCAGTATATTGGCGAGGGGTCTTTCTTCCTGATGTTTATCATGGTAGGCGCCGTATTTATTTACCGCGCAGTCCGAAAACAATTCAAGGTTTCTCAACAGCAGCAGAATTTTATGATGGCTATTACCCATGAATTGAAAACACCTATCGCTATTACAAAGTTAAACCTGGAAACCTTACACAAACACAGATTAGATGAAGCAAAACAGAAGAAGATTTTGCAGATGACCCTGCAGGAAACCGAAAGACTCAATGATTTGGCTAACAACATTCTTATCTCTTCACAACTGGAGGCCGGTGGATACAGCTTGTCTAAAGAAGAACTCGATATATCATCACTGGCCTCCGGCTGCGTTCAGGATTTTAAAAATCGTTTTCCCGGCTACATCTGGATGGTGGATATAGAAGATGATCTTGCACTTACCGGAGACACTTTATTATTACAGATTATGATTAATAACCTGCTGGAAAATGCCA
>CAXSIE010000489.1:0-4090 GCA_964237295.1 uncultured Flavihumibacter sp.
TTATAAAGTGAGCACCAAGTTAAAGAGTCTACATCTTTCGACTCCCCTTATCATAAAAAAAAAAATGTTCCTTATTATATTAACACTTGTTCCGCCAGTTATAAAACTTACAGTGTTATTCAACAGGGAGTTACTTCAACAACAAGCAGTGAACATGTGTCTATAAGCAGTAATGTTACCAATACAAGATGGGTGATAAAGGATGTGCCTCCCATAAAAGAAGAAAATTTTACTTCTACTATAAGAAATCATGTGTCTAAAATCGAATTCCAGCTATCACAATATCGTTTTCCCGACATGCCTGTAAAAGTTATTATGGGAAATTGGGTATCTGTCTGCGAAGATTTAATGAAAGATGAAAATTTTGGATTGGCAATAGAAAAAGAAAATAACTGGTTAAACGATGACATGAGAACCATTCTGGGCGGAAGTTCTGATCCCCTCGAGAAAGCCAATAAGATTTATTCGTATGTAAGAAATAATTTCACCTGCACTGACTATAGTGATGTGAAGCTCAATAATACCCTCAAAACAATTTTTAAAAACAAAAATGGCAGTGTGGCAGATATTAACCTGTTACTTGCAGCCATGCTTCTCCATGAAAATATTAAAACCGATCCTTTATTGCTTAGTACACGGGGTAATGGATTTGCCAGTGACTTATACCCTTTATTAAACCGGTTTAATTATGTGATAGCTGCGGCACATATTGCCGACCATATATATTACCTTGATGCCACCCGTCCTTTAGGTTTTGGAAAACTTGCCGGAGATTGCTATAACGGGGTTGCACGTGTAATCAGTAGAGAACCTTCTGCGGTTTACTTTGAAACAGATTCACTTAAGGAACAAAAGTTTACGAGTGTATTTATTATAAACAATGATAAGGGAGAATTGGACGGAACTTATAAATCTTCACTGGGTTATATTGAATCATCACAAACCCGCGAAAAAATTAAAAAGAGCGGTGCGGAATCTTTTTTTAAAAAGTTAAAATCGGGCTATGGATCAGACTTTAAAATTTACAATGAAGGTGTAGACTCCTTAAAAATGCTAGAGGAACCGGTAGCTGTTCATTATGATTTTACAATGAATACTAATAACGAAGACATTATTTATTTCAACCCATTAATGTCAGAAGGTTATAAGGAAAACCTGTTCAAGGCTGCAGAGCGGAATTATCCTGTTGAAATGCCTTTTACCCTGAACGAAACTTTTATACTGAATATGGAAATACCCAAAGATTATGTTTTGGATGAATTGCCAAAGTCTGCCAAAGTAGATTTTAACGGAGGCGAAGGTTTTTTTGAATACATGATCGGCAAATCGGGTAATGGTATTCAGCTCCGTTCCAGGGTAGTGCTTAAAAAGGCAAATTTTATACCTGAAGATTACAACTCATTGCGTGATTTTTTTGGCTATGTAGTAAAGAAACACAGTGAGCAAATAGTATTTAAAAAGAAATAAGAATTTATGAAAAAGTTTATTTTTTTAATAATGGCCGCAATCATTACGCTGCATGCCCTGGGAGGCGATAATGATTATGCTGTTAATAAGATACCTGCTCAATTACTGGTTAACGCGAATGTGGTAATACGCTATGAAGAGGTACGCTTTGAAGTTGTTAACCTGGACAAGGCGAAGTATTATTATAAAGTTGCGTATACCGTTCTCAATGAGAAAGGTGATAAGTTAGCGCATTGTGTTGAACAATACGATAAACTGAGATCAGTAGAATCCATTGAGGGCCGCCTGTTTGATGAAACAGGAAAAAAAATCAAGAGCCTCAAACAATCTGACATACAGGATAAAAGTGGTACTGACGATGGAACGCTTGCAGATGACAACCGCCTTAAATACCATAACTTTTATCATAAAGTATATCCTTATACTGTTGAATATGAAGTGCAAGTGCGGTTTAATAATACCATGTTCTATCCTGGATGGGTACCACTTGAAGGTGAAAATCTATCAATGGAGTATGGTAAAATAACGGTGGTGTTACCTGAAGGTATTGATTTCCGTTATAAAGCTTTTAACTTTAAAAACGATCCTGTAATTGCCGCGCAAAAGTCATCAAAGCTGTATACCTGGGAACTCAAAAATTTTGCTGCTATCGAAGAAGAATATGCATCCCCTGATTGGTATGAAATGGCGCCGGTGGTTTGTATGGCTCCGGTTCAATTTCAGATACAGGGATATAATGGTAATATGTCTACCTGGCAGGATTTTGGAAAATTTGTATATGCATTGAAAAGTGGCAGGGATCAGTTGCCTGATAATATCAAACAAACAGTGCATTCCTTAACAGACGCTGAACCAAACACCAGGAAGAAGATTGTTTTATTGTATGATTTCCTTCAAAAAAATTGCCGGTATATAAGTGTACAATTAGGTATTGGCGGCTGGCAACCATTCGATGCCAGATATGTAGCGGCAAATCGTTACGGTGATTGTAAGGCGCTGACCAATTATATGTATTCATTATTAAAAGAGGCTGGTATAAAATCATATTACACGCTTATAAAGGCAGGGGTAGGCCAGAACTTTTTTATGAATGATTTTCCGTCTTCACAATTTAACCATGTGATATTAAGTATTCCGCTGCTGAAAGATACAATGTGGCTTGAATGTACAAGCCAGACGCTGGCTGCAGGATATCTGAGTGGATTTACCAGCGACCGGAGCGCACTGATGATAGATGAAAACGGCGGTGCTATTGTAAAAACGCCTCATTACAACATGAAAGATAATTTGCAGTTGCGTAAGGTGATAGCGGAAATAAATTCCGAGGGAAAGCTAAGTGCCGGAGTGCTTACATTATACAGGGCAAGACAGGAAGATGATGTACATTCATTAATAAATACCCGCTCCAAAGATAAAGTACTCGATTACCTGAAAGAAGAGATAGATCTGCCAAATTATGATGTTGTGAATTTTAATTATGCTGAAGAACTTTCATTGTTGCCAAGCATTACCGAAAATTTGAAAATAACGGCTAATGATTATGCACAGATTTCAGGTAAACGTTTGTTTGTCTGTCCTAATATTCTGTCTAAAGTTCATAGCAAACTTATCCATAATGATACGCGCAAATTTGATGTTAACCTTTCCTATGAATATACTGATATTGATTCTATAGAAATCAGCATTCCGGCCGGTTATACAATAGAATCGGCTCCTAAAGACAGCAAGGTGGAAAGTAAGTTTGGCAGTTACTCATCAACAGTGAAAATGGCCGGCGATAAAATACTTTACTACAGAATGATGAAGCAATACAGCGGCCGCTTCCCGGCAAAAGAGTATGAAGAACTGGTTAATTTTAACAGCCAGATCTATAAAGCCGACAGGAATAAAGTTGTATTTGTGAAAAAGGAGAATTAATGCCTGAATGGAATTGCCGGATTATTGAATTGTAAGTGTTTTTTTAACCACAGAGGAAACCCAGAAGGATAAGAAGAGGTTACACAGAGGTCGATCTCTGTGTAACCTCTTCTTATCCTCCGGCTTTCCGTGGTTAAAAACTGTTCGAACGACTAATGATGGATAACACTTAGTTACATTCACTCTTCAACTGTTTTTCTATTGCTTCCTTCATCGCCAGAAAAACACTTTGATTCTGATCGGTATCCCGTTGGGGAGTGAGGATAATGCATGCATACTTACGGCATCTGTCAAGGTAAGGCCAGGAACCCTCTGCCCCGGGGCAACTGATCACAGAACTTTTACTGTTTTTATCGGCTTCCTGAATCCAAACTCCAAAACCGTATTTAAATCCTTGTGCTGCCTTTGGAGCACTTTTAACTGGTAATCCGTTAAAGCTGATTTTTTCCATTTCTTCGATAGACTCCTTACTCAACACCTGTTTCCCGTTAACCATGCCGTTGTTCAACAGCATCGTCATAAACCTTATATAATCTCCGGCGGTAGATATGGCTCCTGATGCAGGATCTTCAGAACCCCGGTCTTTAAGAAAGGTGGTTTTTTTCATTCCCGCCGGTTTGATAATTCTTTCCTGCATGAGTTTTGAAAATGTTTTTTTCTTGGCAACCACTTCTAAAACCCGGCCGAGGGTATTGTAAGCTACATC
>CAXSIE010000490.1:0-4084 GCA_964237295.1 uncultured Flavihumibacter sp.
TAGTAATACTGGGAAATAGCCGGTAACCCAAAAAATGTCATCAACAAAGTTGCCGTTACACAGATGGGTTTATAGATACGTTGCCTTTTTTTCATAATTATTATCAACGAAATGAGAGCCATTAATGGTTAAACCGAATTAATAAATCGTTGTTATTTTTAAAAAAATACCGGCATTCTAAATACTATTTTAAAAGAAAATAAAAAATACCTTATTTTTTATGCGATATTACAGCATTTGAGATACTTATTAAAATTCCTGAATATCTTTTAGCGTTCTATACTTTCTTTTTAAAGATTATTTAATAATCATATAAATTATGATTATTGAATTTCCTTCAATTAAATATGAACTATGACAAACGAAGTAGCGGCCTCTTTTCTGAAACTGGTCGAAATTATGAATGACCTCAGGGAAAAATGTCCATGGGACAAAAAACAGACTATTCAAACACTCAGGCAGCTAACCATTGAAGAAACTTATGAGTTGGCAGATTCCATTACTGAAGAAAACTGGAAGGGAATAAAAGAAGAATCGGGTGATCTATTGCTTCATATTCTTTTTTATGCTAAGATAGGAGAAGAGCAGGGCAAATTTGGTTTGCTGGAAGTTATTGAAAGTATTGCTGCAAAGCTTATATTCCGTCATCCTCATATTTACGGTGATGTTACCGTAGCTGATGAAGAGGAAGTAAAGCGCAATTGGGAAAAACTAAAGTTAAAGGAAGGTAAAACTTCTGTAATCAGTGGCGTTCCGAAATCTTTACCTGCCACAGTTAAAGCGATGCGTTTGCAGGAGAAAGCTAAACAGGTGGGTTTTGAATGGGCTAATAAAGAGCAGGTATGGGAAAAAGTTGAAGAAGAGATGGGTGAATTAAAAGAAGCCATAAGCCGGAATGAGCCTGTTAATATAGAAGGGGAATTTGGAGACCTGATATTTTCGTTGATAAATTATGCACGGTTTTTGCAAATTGATGCTGAAAATGCCCTGGAAAGAACCAATAAAAAGTTTATCTATCGGTTCAGCCGGATGGAACAGATAGCTTCGGCAGATGGTAAATCATTACATGAATTATCATTAACTGAAATGGATGACCTCTGGAACGCTGTTAAACTGGAAAAATAGCATCATTGAATAAATTCCTACATTATGTTTTACGCAGGAATGCGTATTTTCTTTTAGCTGCTGCCTGGCTGTTTATCATTGCATTTGTTATAAATAATTACTGGAGGAACTTCAACTCACCAAAGTATCTTAAAAATTCTATTGAGCGATATATACAAAAGCAGGAAAAGGATTTTGAATTATTTACAAAGCAAAAAAAGCTGCTTGAAAAGTTTGCCAGCCATGAGTATTCACTTAACGATCTGGAAAAAATCAGCCTCAAACCATTCGGTGTTTTTATTTATGAACCGGATGTATATGGCCTGATCACTTTAAAATTCTGGAGTAATCAGGAAGTGCTGCCAAGTCATGAGATATTACATACCGATACCAAAAATGGATTTATTCGATTGCCCAACGGTCAATACGAATTCATTTACAAGAATGTAGATCTCAGTAATGGTAATAAGCTGGTGGTAGTAGCACTTATTCCAATATACAAGCAATACTTTATACAAAACAGCCGGTTAAGAAAGGAATTCGTTGGTCATCCCCAGGCTGAAGAAAGGATTATGATCACCAGGCAACCCGGAACGTATGCTGTAAAAAGTTCTTACGGTAATACATTATTTTATGTGCAGCCAAAGCCTTTTTTAAAAGAGTATAATTATAACTGGGTTTCATTGATTCTCACAGTAACAGGCATTTTGTTTGTATTGCTTTTTATTAATAACCTGGCTCTTTTTATTGCAGCCAGGTATAGTTATATCAAAGCTATCATCTTTTTAACTGCCGTAATAGTATGTTTGCGAAGCCTGACTTATATCTTTCCCGGAATGCTTAACCTGCATCAGTTTCAATTATTTGATGTTAAGATATACAGTTCCGGTTTTGTACTAAACTCCTTGGGCGATCTTCTTATCAATTCTTTTATTCTGTGCTGGATCATATTGTTTATCCGCCATGAAGCAGAAAGATTGCCTGAAGTAAAATTACAGCATACAGGCTGGCATTGGCCCGTTCTGATTGGTACTGTATTATTACTGGTATCAGCAACCTTCGCGGGGTCAAACGTTATTCAAAGCCTGGTGGCTGATTCAAAAATCCCCTTTAATGTGACTGATTTTTTCAGACTAAAAATCTACAGCTTTATTGGATTTTTAGTGCTGGCAAATATTTCACTGGCTTACTTTTTTTTCTCAAAAATGATATTGGGGTTTATTTATACATTGATTGAAGGGAAAAATTACCAGCAGTTCCTGTTAATTGCCGTATCAGGATTAAGCATCATAACCCTTCTTAATAACCATCAGAGCACTGAGCTCAATTTGTATACTTTGATATGGCTAATTGTGTATGTATGGTTAATGCAGCAAAAGATCTTATATGGGTTTTATTACAAATTAAACATATCAATCGTATTATTATGGTTATTTGTTTTTTCGCTTTCCATTTCGATCATTATAATCTATGAAAATCAAAAGATTGAATTGGAACAGAGGAAGCAGATGGCGGAAAAATTATCCATGCGCGCGGACCCTTCCGGTGAGCATGTAATCAGTATTGCACAGGCATATTTCGACAATGATTTTTTATATTCAAACTTTGAGAGATTCAAGGTTGACTCTTCCAATGCAAACTTTAAAGACAGCCTGATCACTAAAAATTTCAGTCCTTACCTTAACAGGTTCGATACCAGAATCTATACCTTTGATAAAGCGGAACTTTCATTGTTCAATAGTGAATCAGTATCTTATGATACATTGAATACAATTTTTCAGATTGAAGGGAAACCCACAACTGTAAGTAATGTACGGTATTTTGAAAAGGGATTTGATAAATACTCATATATCTCCAAGAAAACGATACATGATACAGCCAATAATATTGTCGGTTACTTTTTCACAGTTTCTCATCCCAAGCATTATAAAAACAATGCTTTGGCGCCTGAACTTTTCAAGCCTAACAAAGATATTTTAGCAGAATACTCACCTATATACTCTTATGCAATATATAACGACTACAAACTATTTGAGTATTCTAATACTTATCCCTTTCCTACACATCTGGACTCAACTAAACTACCCGGCATGGGATTTAGTCATAAAAAGAAAAATGGTTATGACGAATTATGGTATAAGGATACGAAAAATAAGGTAGTGATTTTTACTAAAGAAGACAACTATATCCTAGAGGCCATTACGCTATTCGCATATATCTTCACTACCTTTTTAATCCTGATAAGTGCTTTTAGAATAATCCTGTTGCTTGTTCAGTCGAGAATGAAATGGAATGTTATAAAGGAGTACTGGCAGCTAAACATTCGTTCGCAGATTCATGGCACTATTATTTTTATCAGCCTTGTTTCATTTTTTGTGATAGGCGTAGCTACGGTTATCTTCTTTAAGAGCAGGTTTAAACGAGATAACCAGGAGCGTTTGAATAAAGCGATACAGATAATGTCCACCGATATTCAGACAAAAATAAAGGATCATGAGGTATTTAATGACATGTTACAGTTGTATGAAACGCATTCCGATGAAACGCTTGAAAAACTTATGGAAGAGGTAGCGAAAATACATGGTGAGGATATTAATATATACGATCTGCAGGGTAATCTTGAAATATACTCTAATCCATTAATTTATACTAAAGGGATCCTTAGCAAAAAAATGAATCCCCTGGCGTACTACAATATGAATAATGAAAAAATGATACAATTCATTAATCAGGAGCAGATAGGGGATGTACAATACCAAAGTATTTATAGTCCTATCAGGGATGTTAATGGTGAAGCTTACGCATACCTGAATATTCCTTCCTTTATATCACAGGAAGAGCTGAAAAGTGAAATTTCCAAATTTCTTGTTACCATCATTAATCTTAATGCGTTTGTTTTTCTGGTGGCAGGCGTCATCGCTTTGTTTATAACCAACAGGATTACTTCTTCTTTTATTTTGATAGGGCATAAAATGAGGGA